>JAGQQS010000284.1 GCA_020426105.1 Planctomycetaceae bacterium | reverse complement strand
ACACCCGTCGCTCCGCCGACGGGAATTTTTACACGTTCACAAAACGGTTTAGTACCAAGAGCCTCGGAAACAGTAAATCGTTGAACGATCGAGACTCTACCCTTCCTGGTCCGCCAGATCCTGCTGCCTTACTGTGAACAAAGAGCAAGGCAGGCTCCGCAGGACTCGACACGTGGTGCTTCCCAGCAGCAGTCCCGAACGTCCGTTTACACTTGAGTGTCTTCAATGTGTCAGCTCCTTAAAATCTGACTTAAACTCATTATTCGTGCATCATGGATGCAGCGGCCATGTGGCCTTTGATATCGGTGACACATAGTCATCCGGCTTGATGGTCAGAATACTGCAGTCACATGTATCGAGAATCCGCTCAGCCGTGTTGCCCAACAGTACACCTTTCACACCACTGCGTCCAACGGTTCCCATGGTAATCACATCGACTTTGTGTTCGCCGGCGATTCTGGCAATCTCCTGCCACGGATAGCCCCATGTCAGATGCGATACGATGTTCACTGAACTGGGGGCAAGGGATGCCAGAAACTCATCGAGCCGTTCAGTAGCTTTGTGATTGATTTCGTCTTGAGCTGTGCTGTCGGCCGGGATGTGCTCCAACAGGTCTTCGCGGACGTCTCTGGAATCAATCGCATGCGCCACGACAACTTTGGCCCCGTCTTGTCGAGCGACCCAGACCGCCTGACTCAATGCGGCATTCGAGAACTGAGAAAAGTCAGTGGCAACCAGAATTCTTTTGAAGCCAGTGTTGGACGCGTCCATAACGGTTAAAGCCTTTCTATGAGACGAACTGTTCTATCTGTACTCTTGAGAATATTCAGGGCAACTCGCGTACCGTCATGACCTAAACATGATTCGGAAATCTCAGAGCACACTCGCATGCGCGGATTCGCACGAAGCGGTTGCAAATAGCGCATCGATCGCAACCCTTCGCTTGTAATTGATCAACACAACGTGAAAATCTGACCTTTGATGGACGGTGGTCCTGAATTTGCTTCCGAGCACGCGAAATGCGTGAGTACTGGAAATATCGCGGAAATATTACCACGGAAGGGATGCACGGAATGTGGGGAAACCTGAAGAGCTCAAAGGTCCTGTCATGGGCAATCGTTGCAGGTATGTTGGTTGGAATCATCGTCGCTGCGCGGGAATTGCCGCAGATCAGACTGCAGAATAAACTTGAAACATGGCTCTCGGAGGACGACGACCAGGCTCGGGCACTGCGGCGGATGGAGTCCCTTTTTTCTCCGGAGGAACGCATTCTCGTGTCATGGGACAGCAGTTCACTCTCAGATGCGCGAACCAGCAAATTTCGGGACCAGCTGCAGCAGACAGCTTACATCAGCAAAGTTCGCACAGCTGCGGACGTTGTCGAGAAGATGACCAACGGCAAGGTCGATCCGCCAGAGGCGATTCGGCGGCTGACGGGCGTATTGATCGGGCCGACGGCGGGTCCAAACGATGTTAGTCAACCTGAAGAACCACGCGTGTCCTGTGTGCTGAGCTTGTCTAAAGAAGGCGTGTCAAATCCCGCGGCAGCGCTCGAGACGATTCAGTCTGCTGCTGTCAACAGCGGGATCCCGGCAGATGAACTTCGTATGGACGGAGCAATTGTCACGAGCCATGCTATTGATCAGGAGGTTCTCAAAGCGACATGGAACTCAGTGGATCCGCTGCAGCGTCCCCCTGTATTCGCGATCACGGCACTCGCCGGAATCCTGCTGGCGTTTGTGCTGCTGCGAAGCGTGCTGGTCGGGCTGATGGTCACCGCGTCCGCCTGGTTCACAGCCATCGTGACCACGGCCCTGATACCTGCTGCGGGGCATACGATGAACATGGTCACTATCGTCATGCCAACGCTGCTGGTAGTGCTGACGATTTCCGGAGCGATTCACGTGGTCAACTACTGGCGACATGCCGCTTCATCAGGATCCGTGAATCCGATACGGGAGGCCGTCCGGATGGGCTGGTGGCCCTGCCTTCTGGCGAATGCGACAACCGCTGTCGGACTAGTGTCGCTTGCGATCAGTCAACTGGTACCCATTCGCGATTTCGGGATCTTTTCCACGATCGGCACTCTGTTGTCCTTCGCTGTGGTGATTGTCGGCCTTCCGGCAATGCTGCGACTCTCCAATATTCGCCCGCAGGCCGAGAAAGAAACACACCGCATCTGGAGCTATGTCGCGGTCCGAGTCGCGCGACACAGGAACGCGGTTATCCTGAGCGCAACAGTTATTGCCCTGAGCACGGGATTCGGACTCCAATGGCTGAAGACGGAAATAAAAGTCGGCCGATATTTCCCCGAAGACGCTCGCCTGAATCGGGACAGTCGATTTATCGAAGAAAACATCGCCGGCACCAGTTCTTTCGATCTGCTGGTGCATTTCAGTGAGGACTATAATGACAATCACTTTTTCTTTGATCGCATGGCACTGATTAGGGAAATTCAGGACGCGGTTCGTCAACACCCCGACATTACCGGTGCCATCTCTCTCGCAGACTTCCTGCCGGTTTATGAACGCCCGGAACCCGGCGTACCGCGATCAGTCAGAATGAAGTATACCGTCAGAAGCCGTCGCACAGAAGAAGAGCTCAAGACAGATGAAGCGGCCGCCAGTGCTGAGTACCTGGCAGCCGCCAGAGATCCGGACTTCGTCTGGTCCGTTGAAAGCCCGCTCGACGAAACCTGGCGAATCACCGCACAAACACGTATTACCAGGGATCTGGACTATGCCGTACTTTCGCAGGACCTTTCCAGAATCCTGAGCGATAAGACGGGAAATGCACCTGGCCTGTGGTTCAGTGTGACGGGCACTGTGCCGGTCTTTTACAGGGCTCAGACGGCCCTGCTGGAGAGTCTGACCCGTAGTCTGGCTCTGGCCTTTGCACTGATTGCTGTTGCCCTGATATTTCTGCTGCGAAGTATTCGCGCGGGGCTGCTGAGCAGTATCATCGGGATCCTGCCAGTGACGATCGTGTTCGGTATCATGTCTTGGTCCGAGCAGGTTCTGGACATCGGCACGATGCTGACCGGTTCCGTTGCGCTGGGAATCTCTGTGGACGACATGCTGCACCTGATGACATGGTTCCGCGGAGCAATACGTGCGGGCAATACACGCGAGCAGGCCGTTGTTCAGGCCCTGCAGCACTGCGGGGCAGCCATGACGCAAACGACACTGGTTATTGCGCTAAGCCTGTTGCTGCTGTACCCTGCTGAACTGCTGCTGATCAGTCGCTTCGGCTGGGTGATGGCCGCTTTGTTGGGTACCGCATGGGTGTCGTCGGTGCTGCTGCTGCCCGCACTCCTGGCCGGGCCTCTCGGGGGATTGATTGAGGCTATTCCAACCGGAAGTGGTCCCGGACTTTCGCGATCACCTGTGCATCCGTCATCCTGTCTGCCGAAAAAGTCTTCTGAACCTGACAGCAAACTCCTGCATCCGTCTACTCCCTGAACAAATCAAGAAACCGATCTTCGTAGTCCTTGAACAGGCCAAGTCGATCCAGTTCATTCTTCAACTCATAGGCGCGAGATCGATCGGCTGCAGCACGTTCGAATAATACTTCAATCCGGCTTCGCTCTGCTTCGCTTTGTGGTTCGGGTTCCGGAATTTCCGCATCCATCGACTCACCTTCTTCGGATGTTCCGGCAATCTGCTTCTCCAGTTGCGCCAGCAATTTTCCGAAATGTTCGTCCATTGATCGGATCTGGTCCTCCATCTCGGAGAAATCAAGATCGATTCCCGCAATCGTGGTGAACACCCGAAGCACAGCAATCGATGCCTTCGGAAAGGAAGACTGCGCAAAGATATGCGGCATTTCGCCGAGGAGGCCAGTCCCTTCCAGACCCATGTCCCCGGCGACTCCCAGCAGAACACCATTGAGGCCGCCGATGTGGCCGTCCTCAAGCAGTGTCAGTTCCAGTTGCTGAAGTACATTCAAACCGCGTTCATGGGTCGTGACACCGAACACACGCGATTCATGCATGGGATGCATCTGTGTCGCCATGGCCGCAAATGTAAACACCCGTTCGACCCCGGCTGCTTTCGCGAACTCAAGCAACCGCTGGCAAAAAGCCAACTTTCCCAGTGGCGGCTGAGATTCTCCGATAAAGAGCAACAGGTCATGTTTTTCTAATGGATCTTTGCGGACAAACAGGCGGCTTCGCGGCAAACGCCCGGGGACAATCAAGCCGCCTTTCACTTCGACGTTTTCAATATCGAACAGTTCTCGGGATGAGAACTCTGCCAGCATCGACATTTCGAGTTTCGCCAACAGATAGTATCCGGCAGCGAGGGCCACGTGACCCATCCCAGGCCAAACGGCGACAAGCCACGGGGCGCGAAGATTCTTGAACTCGTCAGACATGTCACTGCCCACCGATCATCAGAAAAGTGTAGCCGGACGCGGGAAGATCCATCAGACAAACACGCCACCGCCGACGTGGAGGTTGCAATAGTTGTACCACTGGGGGCCGGATCGCGTCCATTTGACTGCAATTCGGCAGTTTCGCTCGGGTTATCAGGTCATGCGAAGTGTCCTGAAGGATTTCGCTTGGCACGCGTTGTGCGGTCGGGCACACTGTACTCAATTCTCGATCCGCGAGGCGATCAACTATATTGTACGATCGATCGTCGGCCCTGATAAGCAGGTTCCTCAGAATCGTGTAATAAAACGATGACGCAAGTAACAATCAATTCCTGGAGATATTCGCGTGAATAAGCCTGCGCCGCCGCCCTGGTGGAGTCATGCGTTATTCGTCGTGGCTGGATTGGCACTATGGTTCTGGACGCAAAATCTCATCGGCGAACAACACCACGAACCCGGAACAATCGGCGATACCGTTCACCACGTTCTGGCAGCACCAAATCTCTATCTTCAAAACCATCGAGCGGCAGCGAATGGACTCCTGATCGTCAGCTCTGCACTCATTGACGCTCTCGGCATCTTTCTACTGGCGCGTGCCATTTTCGGCCCGACTCTGCGACCCTTTCTGGGCCTGCTAATATTGTTCGGCATGAGACAAATCTGTCAGTTGCTCACGACTCTCGATCCGCCGGACGGAATGGTCTGGCACGATCCCGGATTCCCATCGCTCCTTGTGACGTATCACGTAGCAACCGACTTTTTCTTCTCCGGCCACACCGGAATTGCGATTCTGGGAGCGGTTGAACTGGCTCGCATGGGTGGTCGCCGCTGGCTCGCTGTCGGCATTGCGGTCGCCGTCTTTGAAGCGACAACCGTACTTGTCCTAAGAGCACACTACACCATGGATGTATTCACCGGGGCCGTGGCGGCGCGATATGCCACGTTGCTTGCCAGCCAAATTGCCCCGACCTGCGATTCATGGCTGGCGAAATTGTTCGCCGGGAAGTCGGTCTAAAATCTCCGCGTGCCGCCGATTTCCGAGACTTACTCCGCAATGCGATCGCTCATCACAAATCGCAGCGTGCCGCCGTCGGCGATTTCGTGATGAGCTATCCACCATCGATCGAGCGGTTTCCCATTAAGTTCCACGCGATCGACATACACGTGTTCCGGCGCGTAGTTGTCGGCGATAATTTCCAGATGTTTGTCGCCCATTTTAATAACAGATCGTTTCCAGAGCGGACTGCCGAGTTCGTAGCGATCGGTCCCGACGACAGGATAGAAGCCCAGCGAACTGAAGACATACCATGCGGAAAGGGTACCGCCGTCGTCGTTTCCGTCGAGCCCATCCGGACCGTCACCGTGTTTGTGCCTGAGAATCCAACGCACCCATTTCTGAGTTAAATCCGGCCGCCCCGCTGCATTAAACAGATAGACCGCGTGAATATCCGGCTGATTCCCATGCCAGTAATAGCCGTTCGGAAGCGCTCCCACGAACTCACTTGAGTTGGCAAAGAATTCATTGAGTTCCTGAACAAATTCTTCTTTGCTGCTGAATAACGAGACGAGGCCCGCAGCATCGTGTGACACCGCCCAGCGCCACTGAAGCGCGCTGCCTTCCACATAGTCGTCCGTAATTTTCCCGGCGATATCCACATAGGTGAGCAGGGTTGGCATCAGCGGTGTCGAGAACTTACCGGCCGTATCACGCGGCTGAAAATATCGCGTTTCAGGATTCCAGAGCTGGCGGTAATTCTGCCCTCGTCTGGCAAACAATTCTGCATCGTCCGTTTTACCAAGCGCGGTGGCCAATTGACCAATCGCCGCATCCGTAGTGGCATATTCCAGCGTATGGGCCACCGCTCCGCTCATCGTATCCGAAGGGCAGTAACCGTATTTCATATAGTCGGCGATTCCCTCACGACCGGAATAAGCCGCGCCCATCGGTGCGGGTCCCATCGCGGTTTTGCGCATCATTGTATAGGCGGTCTCAACATCGAAGTCTCGAATGCCTTTCAGCCATGCGTCTGCGATCACTATGTCTGCCGGCGAACCAAACATGGAATTTGTATATCCGCCTCCTGATGGCCAGCAGGGCAGGTTGCCTCCCTGTTCCGCCATCTTTAGCAGCGACACCAGCATGTCGCGCTGCCGACCTGGAGTCAGCAGTGTGAACAGCGGATGTGTGGTGCGGAACGTATCCCACAGCGACATGTCCGTATAGTATTCAAAATCCTCGACCTGATGCGTCTGCTTATCGAAGCCGAGGTACTGACCGTTCACATCGTTGAAGACAGTCGGCATCATGCACGAGTGGTACAATGCCGTATAAAAAATCTTCTGATCCGTTACAGTGCCGCCCTCAATCTCTACCGTTGAAAGCAGGGTGTTCCATTCGGCCACGGCTGCTTCATGAATCTCGTCGAAACTTCGTTTGCCCACTTCCGCGTTGAGATTCTCGCGAGCATTTTCGATGCTGACATGAGACAACGCGACAGCCAGTTCGACGATTGTTTCGCCTTCGCCGAAAGTACAAGCGACACCAATATCGTTTCCTGCTGCTTCTGAACCATCGACTTCGATCAAACTATCCGTCCAGACGCTGCATGTTTGCCATGGCTGGCGGAATTTCGCGGCAAACCAGACCTGCAGACCACCGTAGCGTCCTGAGAAAGAACCGAAAGTTCGCGCCGTTCCAGTGATCTCACCATGGCCGGAATTCACGTGAACTTTACACGCTTCACTCCTGCCGCGTCCGAGGGCACTGCCCACATCAATCAGAATCCGCGGCGTTTTCCCGGCAGCAAAACGATAACGATGAAGGCCGACACGGCGGGTAGCTGTCATTTCCGCAATGACCTGAAACTCCGGCAACTCGACAGAATAAAAGCCTGGCGATGCGGTTTCGTGCTCGTGATCAAATCCCGCCTGGAGCTGCTGTCGTCGTTCGGCAAGAGACACGTCGGCACGATCAGCAAAGACGCGAAAGTGTCCACCATCAATCGCCCCTGTGCCACACAACCGAGTGTGGCTGAAACCAATGATCTGGGGATCATGATAATAATAGCCGGACATATTCAGGGCCGTCTTTCCGTCCGCGGAGATGGTATCCGGCCCGAGCCTCACCATTCCAAACGGCACAGTGGCCGCGGGAGGATTATTACCACAGACGTAACGGTTGCCGCCAGTGCTGATAAATGGATCAACATGATCACTCGGCCTCGTAACGACCTTCACGTCGTCAGCACGCAACCCAGACGGCATTATGCAGAAGAGGATGAATATCGATGCTGACCGCAGGGAGAATCCGAATGACTTCATTTGGTCGATTTCTATCGTGGTTACGGAAGTGTTCTCGCAACAGACCGTGCGGTCGCCAAAGCTCTGCACTGCTCTGTACATACGCGTGCTGCAGGCCCACCCGGGACCGCAAAGATTCGGTAACGAAGTATGATTTCGAGATTGATGTCAGGAAATGTTGACCAGTACGGTAAGTCATTCCGACCCATTGGCAACATGCAATTCACGAGCAGGGCAGGGCGACGGACACGGTGTCGATCAGCCTGATTCGACGATCATTTTTCGGTTGTTGCTGGCCCCTGGCCTTCGACAGCCGAGTCTACTGAACCGTCCGGCGGTTCGTCACTGCGTGTAAGCGTTGCATGGAGGTTGCGCAACATTGACGCAGCGCCAACCAAACGAGATTTTCCCTGCAGCTCCAGCTGACCGTCGTCAAGCAGCCTGATTTGGAACTCGCCTCCACTGCCGCGTAACGTCACCAGAGCCGGAACCTTCTCGTCGGGAATCATTCGATAAGAATCTCGTTTCGAAGCGATCTCCGTGTTGTCGGATGCATAGGATAATGTGAGGTGGCAGGCCTCAACGCCCTTGATTGACAGGAATTTTTCTTCAACTTCCAGCAGAAAAGCTACCTCGTCAGTCGAACGACTCTCTCCCGACCGCACGGGTTTCCCAGATTCCTCGATCGCTGAGGATGATTCGTCAGAGATTTCGTTCGTCCGCTGATACGCCGTGCCTTTCCATATGCCCATCAACTTTTCCCACGAAATCCCTGATACGCGGGGCGAACTGCTTGTTGACGCCTTTGAGCGACCACTCGGTAATGGGCTGTGACTTGAGCTGGGATTGCACCCGGCAATTGCGAGGCAGAGAGTTACCGCCACAAATCGTGCTAACGTGTCAATGTCTGCTTCCAGGGCTGTCATGCTGTGTGCTTTTCAACAGTATTATGATGAACGAATCATTTACCGTGTGAACCAGTATGGATCTCAACTATTTCTCAAGGTGTTGTCTAATCGCGGTGAAGGATTCCTTGATTGATGTCCGCTGAATCGCGAATGCGACGGTGGATTTAAGCACCAGGCGAAATTCAGGGTTACTCTGCAATTCTCCGATTCAATGCTCGAACCATGATCACTGAAACAGTATGCTGCGGGTCTGGGGGGATTACGCAACTTCGCGGTCGATTTCAGGACCGATATCGGCCATAATCCGCGTCGAAGTCAGAAATTATATTGCAGGAGACTACTGGGCAAGAGATTTCGATATCGCAGGCGAGAGTTATTCCGGGCAGCGTTCCTGCGTGGCCGGAAATATCGTTGAGCCCCCGGCAACGTAATCTTCGCGAACAGCAAAGGCAACTAAAGTGCCCTACTGCACCACGTGTGGAACCAAACTTAATCTGAGTGGCGAGCGTTGCTCGGTTTGTAATCCTGTCGGGTCTTCGACTCCTGATTCGCTTCGCCGGGGCCGCCCGATGATGGCGCAGGATTTTCTGGGCGCTGCAAGTTTGTTGGATATGTTTCCAGTGACAGTTCGGGCGAGCCCGAGTGTCGCTGAGTCGCCAACGGCGGGTTCCCGAAACCAGCCGCCACCACCGTTCACCGCGAAACCACCTCCAGCTGTCGCTGCGCAGCGACCGACTCCCGGGATACTCGCCGCATTGACCGATCCGGTTCTGGGACCCCGAGTTTTAAAAGCGGCCTTCGTGGCCCTCGCGAAGAACCTGGGACATTCTGCACTCGTGATGATTCCCGGACTGATCCTGCTCGCCATTTCACCCATCCTGGGTGTGATATGGATGTTTTGTGGTTCGTTCCTGTTGATGGCACGAACCTATGCAACGCCATGGCGACTGATGTGGATTACCTGTCTGATGCCCGCAATCGCAGCGGGCGTGTGTTTTCTGATTCAACTCGCGGTATTTTCTGATCGCATTCCACCGACGTGGCTGTTGATACCGAGTGCTTCGGCAGGATTGGGTATCGGAGTTCTGCGAGCAAGAAGTCACGCGCTGTATCTGGAAAACGGCGCAGTGATGGCGCAACGAACCAGTGGATATCTGGTCATCTGGGCGATTTGCTATGGGGTAACTCAGCTGCTGGGGTTGTTTGGTGACACGATGCCGCTGATCAAAGGCAGTCTGCTGGCGTCCGCGCTCAGTACATCCATGCTTGTCTGTGTCTCGCTGGTGATCCTGAGCAGATATCATCAGTTAAGACACATGACGCATGTTGAAAAATCGATTAATCAGGGACCCGGTGGAGGAGTGGGCTGATGTTCGCGACGGTTCAATGGAAGTGCAGGCAACCTGTGGCGGCCGGTTCGCTGACGTATGCTCGGTTCACCGTTGTGGTGGTTCTGGTTTGCCTGCTGAGTTGGTCCGCCACGATCGAGGCACAAGTCAGGCAGATCAAGCTTGATGCATCATCGCTCGGGGTAGTGCCACCCAGAATTGGGCGATACGTCCTCGCGAAAGACCGTTGCTGGGCAAACAAGAATAGTCGTCATGGGGGCGTTGACGCAACATTTCAGTTTCGACTCCAGGAGGACCAGTTCAAAGGCATTGATATTAAACTTTCATGGCAGGAGTCCGGAACCGATGGATCCGCCCACGACGTCGAATATGGACCGCAGGCTCGTTTCTTTAACGTCGATTCTCGCTCGGCATATTTCGCTGCGAGTGATACGCATCAGGTACACGTCTATATCAGATTAAATAATGGGGCCAGCCTGGATCAGAAATCCCTCGACCAGATTGCGGACGATGTGATCAGTCGTACCAATCGGCGTGCACTGAGGCTACCTGTCCACGTTCTGGCAGCGAATTTCCCTAAACAGTTTCAAGGCCAAACACTGGGCAAAGTCTGGACTGTAGAGAGCAAAAACGGAGATTGGAGCGAGATCAATGCCAACTATGGAACTCCACGTGGTGGGGGTGCGAATGATGCATTTCACATCGAACTTACACTCTATCGCGATTTGAGTGGTGACTACTGGCCACGTGACGAACGGTTAATGGAGGGAACATCGAAACTCGTGAGCAGCAGCCGCGTTTTGACCGCTGAATACAGCCTTGGAGGTAATCGAGCGGCATCGACCGACTCGGTTCGCAAATTGGCGGCAGAGGTCATGGTGCGGCTGGAGCCACTGGCGGCCAAACGGCCGGACTCGGCTTCGAACCAAACCGCTCAGTCTCCACCGATTCTCACATCGCCCATGACTCGTCAGGACGATCAGCCGACGGGTGCAAGTCGCTTGTCTCCTGCCGAGCTGGTCGCGGTCACAGCTGTTCTGGTGTCACTTCTCCTGGGTGCTGGCGTCACTGTGAATGTGACTCAGTCCGTTGTTACGAGTATTGTGACGTCTATTCAAGCTGGTGTTGATCTGACCAGTCAGGATATCGCCAATTTGATTGGCGATGCAAAAAAGCAGACTGGAGAAACACGGACGATTGTTCTTTCAGGTGATGCGGCTCAGGATGTTCGGAATCGAGGCGTCGGTGCCAATATTCATGTCAGCGGAAGCGACAGA
>JAGQQS010000283.1:326-9567 GCA_020426105.1 Planctomycetaceae bacterium | reverse complement strand
TCTCTGCACAATTTTACCCGAACTCGAGCCGGAAGAGAGTCTGGAGACGACGCGAATTTACAGCGCCGTGGCTCAACTGGAACCCGGGCAGCCACTCCTGCTGCGACGTCCGTTCAGATCGCCGCATCATACGATTTCAGAAGCCGGATTGGTCGGTGGTGGAAGTATTCCGCAACCAGGCGAAATCAGCCTTTCACACAATGGCATCCTGTTTCTCGACGAACTGCCGGAGTTTAATCGACGGACGCTGGAAGTTCTGCGGCAGCCGCTGGAAGATCAGCAGGTGACCATTTCACGGGCCATGGGCAGTGTGACATTCCCGGCCTGTGTCATGCTGGTTGCGGCAATGAATCCCTGCCCGTGCGGATTTCGCGGTGACCCGAAACGCAGCTGCAACTGCACGCCGATTCAGATTGAACGCTACTTAAGCCGCATCAGCGGTCCGCTCCTCGATCGCATCGACATTCATATCGAGGTTCCGCCCGTACCATTTCGAGAACTTTCAGATACCACCGCGGGCACGTCCAGTGACAGCATGCGGCAGGCGGTTGTGACAGCCAGAAAACATCAGGCCGCTCGCTTTCAGGGCGAATCCACTCGAGTCAATGGCAAGATGAAACCGCCCCAGATCCGCAAGCACTGCAAGCTGCAGCCAGAAGCCGAAAGTCTGCTGCAGCATGCCATGGAAGAGATGGGCCTGTCAGCTCGCGCGCATGACAAAATTCTGCGAGTCAGTCGCACGATCGCGGACCTCGAAGAATCCCCGGAAATAAGCTCTGTTCATCTGAGTGAGGCGATCAACTATCGTACCCTGGATCGAAACTACTGGCAGCAATAATCATTTGACGACGGGTTCCTGTCGAATCAGCGACGTCAAACGCTTCAGGATCGGCGGCGGAGTCATGGCCTGAATCCGATACGTCGGGGTTGGCGTCGGCGCGGCGTTGCATGTTCTGCATTTGGGCCGTTGCACTTCATGCGGGGATACGCCGGACGGCGGCGCCTTTGCCGGCGGCATGTTTGACGGCGGCACCTTTGACAGCGGTACTTCGGAATTTTTCTCGCGAACCACGTGTGACGCCTGCGTCACAGGCGTACGAGGTTCCGGAGTCGCCTGATCCATGATCGGCAGGTGATCGAGTCGTGCTCCGTTCATAAATGGCGGATTTGTGGTCCGCTTTGCCGTTTCATAGCACGGAGTCAGATAGACCTCGCTCTCGGGTGATGCAGAACGACGCGACTGTTTCACAGGAGCGCAATACGCCGTTCGCTCAATTGTTGTCGCTTGCGCCGCTGGCGTGGATGCCTCAAAATATTCCTGACGCACAGCAGGAACAGGATTTGAGATTGATCCAGGAACCGGCATCAACTCCGTTGAAAACTCGATAGACGGGACAATCATAGGCAATTCTGTTTGCGGTTTTACCTCCGAAGGATCATCAAACTCGATCACGGGCGCAGGTTGCTGTGGAATAATCTCAATCGTTGGCTCCGGCTCCGGCGTCGGCTCCTGCGTTGGCGTTGGCGTCAAAACGGGCTCCGGAAACAACAGAACTGGCGTCGGCGCCGGCATCACCTCGAAAATCCGTTCAGGTGCTTCGGCAGCAGATGCCGCGGGACCACCTGGCTGAGGACGCTCTTTTGACACCCTGGCCGGCAATCGTTGCGGCAATGATTTGGGCTCTGGAGCCAATGCAGGCTGCGGTACAGTAGCCTGCTGTGGTGCCATTTCTGACCGCGACTCACATTTGGCTTCGCTTGCGGCTTCCGGATCCGGAGGCACTTCGCACGACGATTCCGGGGACACTTCCGTATTTTTATGGTTCTGGCTGTGGACAATGTACTCAAAGCGCCGTGTTGCCGCCGGAACTGCAGATGCCGACGGCGGTATGCTTTCCGCTATCGAATCTGCAGTCGATTCGAATACGTCGACGGTTTGCGAAAATTCGGTGACTGCATCAAGCCGTTCGTGGAGTCGAGCGATTTCGCGAATGATCGCTGAATTGTCAATATTGACCGTCACCGGATGCACAGTCACTGGTGCATAGAAGTGCGGAACAGCATCTTCCGGCGGGGAGGAAGGAATTGAACTGCGTGCGAAACCAGTCGAACGAAACAATGTCTCGCCTGTTTGAGAAGCTGAACCGTCACCAACACGCGAGGAGACAGCGCGCTGCGTTTCAGAATTCTCGATCGATCCGGATTTCCTGAGCCGCGAATCGTGTTCTGGAAGCGACTGCGACCGCGGTGCCACATCGAAACCGCGCTCACCATGCGGATGACTCGATCGGACATCCTGCTGAAACTCAACAAAGTTCAGATACTGCAGATTGACAGCCAGTTCGGATGAATCATCAGCGGTACGTGCGAGAGTGAACCGTGAAACGCAGTAAGCACCTGCCGTAATGCCGCACAGGACGCAGGCAATCGTCAGCACCATGCTGGAGGTTCGAAATGGCGATTCGCTGTTCATCCCTGACCTTTATCTGCATTTCCATTGCCGTTCCAAAACCTCGACGACGCCACGCGGGCGCAGAGTTTCGGTATTCGGGATATCGACCAGCGTTAAAGTCAGAATCCACGGAAAAACCGAAAAAGTCGCCCGTAGTCTCCCAGTTTCACTTTTCACGGCGCAATAAAAAACAGCGCGGCAAGGTCCCCTCAAAGCTTCCAGCTTTCCTCACCGCACTGTTGTATTCGGTTTTAGTTCTGTCGCGAAAACGAGAAATCGTTTGTCAACAACCGCGTGCCCGGCGGGCAGCCGCAGTTGAAGAAACATAGGTCGCTTACACGTGCGGTCAAACAAATTTGGAGAAAACTGTTAATTTAGGTAGTTTTTAAAACACATGGTCTGGCGGTCGATACCGGGATGTTCGATATTCATCGCGCTGCGGGTCGTTGGAGTTTCCGCGGATCGGGTTCTTTGAGGGGACACCGCAAATAACCGGGGCGGGATTGTTAACTTCCCGAAGTCTATGGTCAGCGAGACGAAGAGTAGCGTGTGGTGTTGATAAAATCGGGGAGTTACTTTGGATGAATTCTGCCTGCCGTTGTGGCCGATTCCGGTCACTGTCATGAATGGTCGATTGAGTGAAGTGGATCTGGTCACAGCTGTTCTGGAAGATCGTCGGCCTCTACGCCGTCCTGACATTGCTCGCCCTGACGGGACTTCTGGTGGCATTGACTGCTGGTCAATCGACGGAGTCTGCGGCGCATCAGTCACAGGAAGTTCTTGAACGACTGCGAAGTATCCGCAGCGAACTTGAATCGGCCGAAGAACCGGAGATCGTTCTGGCTTCGTGGCAACAGACGCTGGAGCGTGAGGGGCAGCGATTGTGGCTGGTTGACGCTGAAGGTCGGCCATTGACACACACGGACGACGTGCCACCGGCTGAGATTACACTGCAATCAGTGGTTCAGTCCGCCATACGCACTGGCCAATCAAGTCGCAGGATTCATATTCGGAGCAGTGATCCGGAAGTGCTGGCCTTTGCGATTGATGCCTCCGGCAGCGGCACCGGGGTTCGTGTGTTGTTGACGGTGCTTTCGCCGGAAACATTGAAGAGAAACCAGAGTCAGGGGACGGCCACGGCCACAAAGGCAGCGATTGCCGTCTGGATGATCGGAGTACTCTGTGTTGCATTTGTGACAATTGGAATTGTCGAGCCATTGCGGGCCATGTCGCTGAATCTGAATCAATCGATCGAGAAGTCTCAGCGCGAAGATATGTTACTCTCGATTTCGGATCGTCGCGATGAATTAGGCCATGTAGCAACATCGCTGCATCGCCTTGAAGTAGAACGCGAAGAGCGGATCACGATGCTTGAATTGGCAGAGCGTGAGGCCCGATCGTCATCGGATTTGCTGTCGGCAGTTCTGGATTCCATGATCGAAGGAGTTGTTGCTGTTGATCGTGAGCAGCGGATCGTCTTCCTGAATTCGGGAGCCCGTCGGCTGTTGGGAATTCGCACCGCGATAGGAATCGGTCACCGTTTGTACGAAGCTGTGCGGGTGCCCGTGTTCCTGCAGGTTGTGGAAGACGCGCTGAGATCCGGCACGATGGAAACGCTGGAATATCGAAGCCCGCGGGAACATACGGATCTTGTGCTGGCGGTCATTCCCATTCTGAAGGGACCGCATGCCGGTGCAGTTGCTGTTGTCCGGGACGTTTCCGAAGTGCGACGCCTCGAAGCAATGCGACGGGATTTCCTGAGCGGCGTGTCGCATGAACTCAAGACGCCGCTGACCGTCATTCAGGCCTGTACCGACACCCTGCTGGGCGGCGCCTTGTCGGATTCCACAGCAGCCGTCAGATTTCTGACGCAGATTAACGATCAATCCGAGCGTCTGCTGCAGCTGATCCTGGGTATGCTGCAGCTGGCCCGCGTGGAATCGGGACAACAGATTTTGCGTCTGGAAAATGTTGACGTCGTGACAGTCGCGGACGACGTATTGAGTGGGTTCCGCACCGTCGCGGATACCCGGTCCGTGAAGCTCATCCTCGTCGCGACCGATGAAATAACGGTCATTGCCGACAGTCAGGCCATCCAGACGATCATCAGCAACTTAGTCGACAACGCATTGAAGCATACAGACTCCGGCGGGACCGTGACGGTCGAACTGGTGGCCAGTGAACTTTCACACGAAATTGTTGTGCGCGATACCGGGATTGGAATCCCTGAGGAAATACTTGGACGCATTTTCGAGCGATTTTATCGAGTTGAGCGGGATCGAAACCGCGAGCGAGGCGGCAGCGGGCTGGGATTGGCGATCGTCAAGCACTTATGTCAGGCTCTTGGAGCCACGATTTCAGTCAAGAGTCAGCCGGGAAAGGGCAGTGAATTCCGCGTCCATTTTGCGAGGGGCTGATTGGAGTTGGGATCATCGTTTCCGATGTTTGCCTCACTGCGGTGTTGAATTTGAGAAAGCCCGCGCTGTGCCAGCCTTAACAATCAGTGAATTCAGGAATGCGGACCAGGTCGCTGTGAGTTCATCAAATCTTAACAATTGGTTCGTTCAATCCGCCAGGGCTCGATTCGACAGCCTGCCGGAACAATCAAATCGGAGCGAAAAAAGAATGACCTGGAATCGACGACGATACGCGACCTGGCTGCTGGCCGTGATGCCCGTTGTATTGGTGGGCTGCACGGTTGAAAAAATCGAAACTCCGGCGGCGGGTGCCGGGAGTGAAACATCGGCGCCTGCCACGAGTACGGAAGAAGTACGCCGAATTCAAATTGACGGATCGAGCACTGTAAAAATGATTACAGCCGCGATTGGCGAAGAGTTTGAAGGGAAATTCAGCGATGTTAAGATCGCATTGAAGGTGACAGGAACCGGCACGGGATTCAAGGAAATGATCGCCGGGCGGATCGACATCGCCAACGCTTCGAGACCGATCAAGGAGTCTGAGCAGGCCGACTGCACAAAGAATGGCATCGAGCTCTTGCCACTGACCATCGCCCTCGACGGCTTGACCGTGTGCGTCAATAAAGAAAACGACTGGGTAGACGCAGTGACCGTCGCTCAGCTCCGGAAAATCTGGGAGCCTGGCAGCACGGTGCGGAGCTGGAGGGATGTGGATTCGTCATGGCCCGATCATCCAATCTCACTGTACGGTCCGGGGGAGGAGTCGGGTACGTTCGATTTCTTCACCGAAGCGATCAATGGAAAGGAAGATGCGATTCGTGAAGACTACAGTCCGAGCGCTGACGACAATGTCACTGTGACCGGGATCTCAGGTGAACGAGGAGGCATGGGATTCTTTGGCTGCGCCTATTACTTTGCGAATCAGGATAAAGTGAAGGCCTTGAAGATTTCACCCACGGATAATATCACTGACGCAGTGGCTCCGACCGCTGAAACCGTGAAATCTGATCAATACAAACCGCTGGCGCGGCCTCTGTTCATTTATGTGAAGAAAGCGTCCCTCGCCCGGCAGGAAGTTCAGGACTTTGTCCGGTTTTACCTCAACGAAGGTCAGCGGCAGGTCAGTGCAGTCGGGTATATTGAGCTCAGTGAAGAGCAGTTAAAGGCCAGCCGAGACGCGTTTGCAGCGGCGATCCGATAGTAGCCAGAATATGCCAGCAGTCAAATTGCCGAAATGGGCCACGCAGAGTGTTTCTCGCCGCCACGAGAAGCTCATTCAGGCTGCGCTGTTTCTGTGTGCAGCACTTTCGGTCCTGACCACAGCGGCGATCATTCTGGTGTTGTTAACGAATGCCGTCTACGCTCCCGGGGCGAAGACGGCTTTTTTTGAACGAGTCTCTTTATGGGAATTCCTGACGGGAACACACTGGAAACCGGTGGACGGAGAATCCGGACGATTCGGGATTCTCCCGCTGCTGTGTGGTACCATCATGGTTGCTGTGATTGCGTCCGTGGTAAGTGTCCCGGCGGGGCTGGGAGCGGCGATTTACATGAGTGAGTATGCGGCGTCGCGCGAACGTGAATTTCTCAAACCACTCCTGGAAATTCTGGCGGGGATTCCGTCGGTTGTTTTTGGATTTTTTGCGCTGAAATTCATCACACCCTGGATTCTAAAGCCGGTTCTGGGACTATTTGGAGTCAATCTGCAGATTTTCAACACATTGAGTGCCGGAATCGTCGTCGGAATCATGGTCACACCGCTGATCGCCTCCCTCAGTGAGGATGTCATTCGATCCGTACCACGCAGTCTGCGTGAAGCAGCGTACGCACTTGGAAGCACTCGATTTGATGTGTCGGTGCGGATCGTCGTACCGGCTGCTTTGTCCGGAATTCTGGCGGCGTTCCTGCTGGCGTTTTCGCGGGCGGTGGGAGAGACGATGGCCGTCACCATTGCTGGCGGACAGCAGGCAATCGCCACACTGAATCCGCTGCAGGGAGCGCAGACGATGACCGGGTTCATGGTGCATGCCAGCACCGGCGACAGCTCCGCGGATTCTATCAGCCGCATGAGCATCTATGCCGTGGGCATTGCTTTGTTTGCCATTACACTGACGATCAATATTATCTCGGGCTGGATTCTGCGTCGCTACCGGGAGGTTTATCAATGAACATCCCGATGACGACAAGCGAGCCGCGGTATGTAGCCCGTTCCGTCAGTTTTTATTCCGGTGCAGACCGTAGTATTCGGCGGCGCTTGTTCTTGTCGCGTGTTTTCGCCGGGGCCTGTCGATTTGTCACGTACGGTTCTCTGATTGTGTTGGTTGTCTTATTGACGGCGATTGTCTGGAGCAGTCTCGATCGACTCTCACCCGATTTTGTCTACAGTACAAATTCATCAGATCCGGACAAAGCCGGAATGCTGGCCGGTTTGTGGGGTTCTTTCTGGCTTGTATTGTTCACAGCTCTGTTCTCTGTCCCGATTGGCGTCGGTTCGGCGGTCTATCTGGAGGAAATTGCGAGGGATAGTTTTGCGGTCCGGGTGATCAAGACGAATCTTTCCAACCTCGCCGGTGTTCCTTCGATCGTCTACGGGATTCTGGGCTATACCGTATTTCGCTCAGCAGCTGCCGTATTGAAAGTCTGGTTCGACGGGCAGCATGCATTTAATGTGATGGGGCTGTTTCGCCTGCGATTAATCAAACTCCCGATTTACGAAGACAATATTCTGGTGGGTGCGCTGACGCTGACACTGGTTGTGATGCCGACGGTGATTGCCGCAGCTCAGGAGGCCCTGCGTTCCGTGCCGGGATCCATCCGCATGGCTTCCCTGGCGCTCGGTGCGACCCGCTGGCAGACAATCTGGAGGCAGGTGATCCCGGCTGCACTGCCCGGAATCTCCACCGGCGTGATCCTGTCCACCTCCAGAGCCATTGGTGAAGCGGCCCCGTTGATCATGCTGGGGGCTCTGACGATCACGACGATGGTGCCTGGAAACATTGATTCGCCCCTCAAACTGATCACCAGACCGACACAGGTGCTGCAGGCGCCTCTGGATCAATTTACCGCGATGCCGATCGAAATTTATGACTGGTCGCGACAGACCGATTCGCAGTTCACAGCGGTTGCAGCATCCGGCATCATGGTGCTGCTGGTGGTTCTGCTGGCAATCAACGCTGTGGCCCTGATCGTACGTCATTACGCAAGTCGTCGACTGAAATGGTGAACTTCGTGAGTTGCAGTTCCGCACATCAACGGAAAACTTCGGACATACTCTAATGCCGGCGATCAATCCCAGTTCCGTCCCGCCGTCAGTTGCCGGCGTTGATCGAAATCTTGATATGTCAGCCCACGCGGCGGCCATCGAGGCCAGGGGCCTGGATTTCTATTACGGAGATCATCAGGTTCTGTTCGATGTTTCGCTGACAGTGCCTGAACGATCGGTTACCGCATTGATTGGGCCTTCCGGTTGTGGAAAAAGTACTTTTCTGCGAACCCTCAACCGGATGAATGATCTGATCGAAGGATCGGTTTGTCGCGGAGAGATTCTGGTTGAAGGCCAGAACATCATGGACCCGGCAGTGGACGTTGTGCTGTTGCGAAAGCATGTCGGCATGGTCTTCCAGAAATCGACTCCGTTTCCAAAATCGATTTTTGATAATGTCGCCTACGGTCCGCGGGTTTCCGGTGAAAGGAACCGATCGGTCCTCGCTGATCTTGTTGAGTCTTGCCTGAAAAAGGCCGCATTGTGGGACGAGGTGAAGGACCGTCTCACAAAGCCGGCCATGGCGCTTTCCGGAGGGCAGCAGCAGCGACTGTGTATCGCCCGCACCCTGGCCACGAATCCGCGTATCATACTGATGGATGAACCAGCATCCGCCCTCGATCCTGCGAGCACCGATCGCATTGAAAACCTGATTGGTGAATTGTGCGCCAATTACACCATTGTGATCGTGACACACAATATGCAGCAGGCTTCACGCGTTAGCCACCAGACCGCTTTCTTCTATAAAGGAGTGCTCGTTGAAACCGGTCCGACGCTGAAAATCTTCACCGGCCCCTCGGAAAAAAGAACAGAGGACTATATTACCGGACGATTTGGCTAGACGCCTAATTCACCTGAATTCTGTGGTGTCGCGGAATTTACCATTGATCTTAACAATTCGTTAACTTAACCGACTTAAGCTGATGACAGGCAGCGGCGAAGCGTCTGACAGCGCCCCCGGTCTTGCCAGGAATTAATGTGATATGACAATTCACTTTGTGCGTGAGATGGAAAATCTGCATCGGGATATTCTTTCGATGTGCTCAACTGTTGAAGAACTGATTCACGATGCGGTGGATGGTCTGAAGTTCGGCCGGAGTGAACTGGCGG
>JAGQQS010000283.1:0-249 GCA_020426105.1 Planctomycetaceae bacterium | reverse complement strand
GTCGCCAATGACCTGCGACGTGTAACCGTCGTGATGAAAATTGCTGCCGAGCTTGAACGCGTGGCGGACCTTGCCGTCAGCATCGCTGAACGATCCGCGGGAATTGCGCAACACAGCGCATTCCCCATGCCAGGTCGTCTCAGCGGCATGACTCAGGAGGCTCTGAGCATGCTGCACGACAGCATTGACGCATTCGTTGAAGAGAATTCGGCGGCAGCAAGACTGATCTGTCAACGTGATTTTTTTTTT
>JAGQQS010000282.1 GCA_020426105.1 Planctomycetaceae bacterium | reverse complement strand
GTGGCCTCGTCCACTACGAGCCATCCCTTTTGTTGTTGACAAAGCACCGGTGCTCTGTCAACAACAAAATGACGAGTCGTGCCCCAGAGAAGAGGTCAGGAAGCAAATAGCCCAGGACGGCTGCACCGTTGCTTCCTGCGCCCTTTTTCTGAGGCCAAACTCTTTCGTTCACGTCCTGTTTGCGGTCCTGGCCGCGCTTTGACCCTGATTCTGCCTTCCTGAAAGTTCCCGCCATGACACTTCTTCGTCTTAGTGCTTCCCTGTGGATCACGATCGCATCACTCTCTCAATCGATTGCTCAGGATCCGGGTTTCGTCGATCTGTTCAACGGAAAAAACCTTGAAGGATGGACGCAGAGAAACGGTACGGCAACCTATCGCATTGAAGGTGATTCAATCGTTGGCAAAACGAGTGAAGGCAGTCCGAATTCCTTCCTGTGTACCGACAAACTGTACGGCGATTTTGAGCTGAAGTTCGACGTCAAGGTGGACTCTGAACTGAACTCAGGCGTGCAGATCCGTTCGCAGAGTGAAGGCGGAAAACCTGAAGGCCGTGTCAACGGACCACAGGTGGAGATTTCCCTGGATGGTATGGCAGGCTACGTTTACGGAGAATCCGCTGGCGGCTGGATGACACCTGATGCAGTTCGCAAATCCCATCAGCATTTTATCGATGGCGAATGGAACACCTATCAGATCGTCGCGGTAGGTAACAAAATCGAAACGTGGATCAACGGACATCAGATTTCCGATCTGACACACGAGGAACGTTTCAAGTCGCATCCCAAAGGCTTCATTGGTCTGCAGGTGCATGGAATCGGAGCAGGCAAAGGTCCATTCGAAGTTCGCTGGCGGAACTTGAAGCTGCGTGACCTTTCGAACTTTACATCCCTTTACAATGGCAAGGACCTGTCCGGCTGGAAAACCACCGGCAACTGGTTGCCGCAGCAGGATGGTTCTGTGCTGATCCAGCCGCGTGCGGGGGAGAAAGGCTGGGAACGCTATGACGCCTACCTGTGGTCCGAAAAGAAGTACAAAGATTTTGTGCTCGATGTCGAATACGCGTATCCGCCTGGCGGCAATAGCGGTGTCTATTTTCGAGTCGCGGATCGAAGTGAACCAGTGAAAACGGGCATTGAAGCGCAGATTCTGGATTCGACCGGGCACGAAGGCCCAATGGGACCACACGACCATGGCGGGATTATTGGAACCGCGGCGGCCGCCAAAAATATGTCACGCCCGCCGCACGCATGGAATCGCATGGTTATCACGTGCGTCGGCAACCATCTGCAGGTCGATCTGAACGGCGAACAGATTATTGATACGCAACTGGATAAAGGTCCGATGAAGGAACGCCCCATGGAAGGCTACATTGGGTTTCAGGATCACGGTGAACCCAACAACCTTCTGTTCCGCAATATTCGTATCCGCGAGCTATCACCGTAGCGGCCATGAGCGGTGAGGACCGCTCTTCTTTTATCGTCAAAGACGGATTCTGCGGCAGCATTAAACCCGCACACAGACGACGCACATGCGTGCTGTACTGTCACAGGTCTGGCACGCTCCGGAATTCCGAAATGGAACG
>JAGQQS010000281.1 GCA_020426105.1 Planctomycetaceae bacterium | reverse complement strand
TGCTGGAGAGTGAACTGTTTGGTCATGAAAAAGGGTCCTTCAGCGGCGCCTCGCGTCAGAAGCCGGGATGTTTCGAACAGGCCAATCGGGGAACGTTGTTTCTGGACGAAGTGACGGAGATGTCCGCAAAAAGTCAGGTCGATCTGCTGCGCGTTCTGGAAACTCGACAGCTCACACGCGTCGGGGGTGAGCAGGTGCTGCAGACGGACGTTCGCGTGTTATCGGCGACGAATAAGTCCGTTCAGAATCTCATTGATGACGGCACGTTTCGTGAGGACCTGTATTATCGTCTCAACGTCGTTCCGATCCAGGTACCTTCGCTCCGCGATCGAAGAGAAGACATTCCGCTGCTGGTTGAACATTTCCTGCGACATTTTTGCGAGCGTCACAATCGCGAATTTCGAGAGGTTGCGCCAGACGCGATGCGAATGCTGACTGCTGCCCCGTGGCCGGGGAACGTGCGGCAATTGCGTAACATGATGGAGCGACTTGTCGTGACGCTCACCGGCGACCTGATTCGTGCCTGCGACCTGCCTCCGGAGCTGACGCCACGTGCCGCCTCCAGATCGGCTGCGGTCAGAACGCTGGCGGAAGCTGTCGAGGAGTGCGAACGCGACGCGATTGCCGTCGCACTGGAGGCGTGCGAGTTTCATCGCGAAAAAACCGCGCAACGCCTGGGAGTGAGTGTTCGGACGCTGCACTATAAAATGGGCCGCTATGGTTTGCACTGAATCGGAAACAAATTGCAGCCAGTCAACGTTCGGCCATTGTGCATGATTTTGCCAGTGTGAGCAGGATGCTGCTCAATCACCCCGCCCCCTCGGTCCATCTTTCCTGAGATGCCCGTGTTTCCGATGGATTCAGCGACCAGCGCGGCGTTCTGCATTTTTATTGGTGGCATGGCACGTGAACTGCATTTGATTTCATCGTCCATGAAATCCAACGTATGGTCCGGGAACGGAGTCAGTCAATGAGGTCTTCGCGAAATTCAAAGCAGAAATTCCTGAAGCGCAAACAAGGCGGAGTCGTGGCACCTGAGGTCTGCCACGGCAAGATGCCCCCCGAAATCACAACCGCATCACAACAGGCAGCACCGACGGTCGAATCCTTAGACGACGTCGATGTTACCCGGATCCCACGCGAAAGCGGAGCTGGAGTATCCGGAGACCGACTGGAAGTCAGACTCATTGCTGATGCCCGGAGTAACTGGCTGCTTCATCAATTCTGCGAACGTCGAAAAATCTGGCAAATGTCGAATGCCATTCAGGCACTTTGCGTTTCCGCGCTGGCTGCCGTCGCAGACGGCAACGTTCCATTTTGATCGGCATCAGCATCACGTTGATAAGAAACACGACCAGGGCTTTCACGCTTTTTTATGGTCGATCGGGAATTGAAAGTATTCTGAAAGTAACTAAATCCACGCGGAGCGCCTCGCTGGCTCCGGAACCTGGGAGAACTAACATGAAATCGGAGAATTCCACGCTGGTCCAGATTGAAGACTGTGTCCGGAACCTGGGCGATGAGAATGCGGTCGTGCGTGAATCGGCACGAATGGAACTCATCGCTCTGGGTGGTGATGAAGTCGTTCGGGCACTCATTGAAGCCCTGACTGATTATCGTGCTCAGGTTCGCTGGGAGGCAGCGAAGGCTCTTCATTCCCTTGCAGATCCGGTTGCGGCCGATGCGCTGGTGCAGGCACTGGATGATGAGAACGACGGTGTCCGCTGGGTTGCGGCTGAAGCGTTAATTGCATTAAAAGAAACAGGGTTGCGTGCGGTGCTGGGAGGGCTGGCAGTCCGCGCCGGGTCGGTCACATTCTGTCATTCCGCCCATCATGTTCTGCAGGCACTGAAAGGACTATCCAGCACCGTCGCGCCGGTACTCCAGGCGCTGAAGATGTCGCAGCCCGCCGTCACTACCCCGCCCGTGGCTTATGAGGCGTGCCTCGAGCTAAGCCATCTCTCGTAAACCAAACTTGAACCGCCGTGGCGTGAAAATTTTGCTGAACGGCAAATTCGTTATTGGATGGTACGGCAGGCCTGTTTATCTGAATCTTATTGCGATCGGTGAGCATAGAGTGCAGGCAGAGCGTCTTCCGTTATAGCTAGCATCGATCTACTCATCCTGATGCAGAACTTCGCGGACCCATTTGAGATTCTGAGCCAACTCTTCCTGCGACCTTTTGAAACTTTTCGCGGCATTTCCTACGCGCTTAACCGCAAACCACATAACACAGGCGCCGCCGAGCGTCATTCCCGCCCCCAGCGCCAGTTGACACATCTCGGGACTCCATGCCGTAACTTGTTCAAGCAGACCGGCGATGCCGGACAACAACACGGGCAGTGAAGACAGAATCGTAATTGCTGCCAGCAATGAAACGGAAAGCCCGATCCTGGCACTCGCCCAGAATTGCCTGAGATCAAGCGACAACAATTGCAGTTGCAGATCGCTCATGCGAGCCAGGTCGCGAACGAGAGACGCGATATTCGTTCCGAGTGGCCTGCGATCTGAAGCAGCTACTTCCTTGTTTTCAGCAGCCACCCGAGACTGGCCCCCAAACAGACGGCTCCAAAGAACGCCATTTGCGGATGTTGTTGAATCCATTGATCTAGTCCTGCGATTGACGACTTCAACGTGGGCGAATTAACCTGACGCTTTGCAGGCTCCAGGGGAAACGTGAAACGTGGTTTCGTTCTGTGCTGGTTCATCTCAGTATTTCCCACGACCACCATTGGGGGTTGTTCCATCCGATCCGGTCGAGCTTCTGAAGTAGTTTTCCACACCTTTTCGCACGAGGACTGAAACACCGCTCAACGCGAGGCCAGAGAGTAGTTTCAGAGCTCCGGATGCGACGTCCGGACGTTGAGACAGCAGCGCGGCCTGTTGTTGCTGACGCTGTTTCAGAAGTTCGTCTATCGACTCCTGACTGAGGTTTACTGACGGGACAACTTTTCGCCCCGGGCCTGCGATGAAGCCAATGAGCAGACCTGCGGCGACCACGGCTTTCGGAAACTGCTGTACGTAGTCTCGCCAGTCCAGCAACCGGTTGGTGTTCGCGACGATCCGCTTTGCATCCTTGTGCATGTGCAACCGCAGGGCGGCCATTCTTAACCTGATACGTTCGGACTGGCTTTCGAGCGCGATGGACATGTCGGGCGACCTCAGAGACAAAAAACCGGATGTGGCGTAACTTGCACGCTAAGCACAGATCGCGAATGTCGTGCCAAACAGCTCACTGACATCGTTGCCGCAGAATGACGGAGTTCTGGCCGCGATCTGCCGGTACGTCAGGATCGTGACCGGTCGCAATGATGCCGAGCTGGACGCTGGGCGATCACCATCCGCACATCGCCAGCCCCAACAACCGGGACAGATGCGCGTTAATATGCGATGGGCGCGGGCAACAGATCCGGCTGAAACCAAAAATCTGTTACGGCACGACAATTGCCTTCGTCCAACGCGGGGCGATCCTGATTTGCGAAATGGTCTCGCAGCAGTGTGGGTTCCCGACATGGCGCTCGACAGCGGGCTGCAGGGGTAATCCAGATGTTAAGCACCGTTCTATTAGTCATTTTGATCCTGATGCTGCTGGGGGCTTTACCGACATGGCCCCATAGTCGCAATTGGGGTTACGCGCCGACGGGAGGACTCAGCCTGATTGTCGTGATCCTGCTGGTGCTCGTCCTGATGGGGCGGCTCTGACACTCAGGGCCGCCAGAACCTGTCTTCACGATCTTATACCTGAAGGTTAGTGGTGTTTATGGAATCAGCGATGACCTCCACCTGCATGAATGAGCAATTATGGGAACAGCATTCTCCTGCACCATCGAGAATGTCACATCAGGAAACGTCACATGAGTTCCCGGCGTATCTGGCAACACAGGTCGCGGATGCACTTGTTAAGAATGGATATTTGTCAGCGACCGATTTTCACTGCAGCTCAGATGGATTTACCGTACGCCTGACCGGCACGGTATCCTCGTTCTATTACAAAGCGATGGCGCAGACGATCGCGGCGAAAGTGCCGGGCGTTCGCCGGGTTGCCAATGAACTGCAGGTAGTGCGTGATGAGCGAGCTTCAGTTCGGTTTTCGGCCGCCGACGGGATTGCGTGAGAATTGCCATGAGAAGCTTCGTTTGCAAATGTGGAAACTCGCTGTATTTCGACAGTACGCAGTGCGTGAAGTGCCGGACAGAATCCGGTCTATGCCCGAATTGTCGCACCGTGAGTCCCATGCTTCGCCAGAAGCCTGACGGCTTGAGATGTGGCCAGGAAGGATGTGGAGTCCTGGTGCATCGCTGTGCGAATTTTGCAGAGATTGGCTGCAACCGCATGGTGAACTGCGATGACAGCGTGCATGGTCTGATGTGCGACTACTGCGCATTGACGGCGATTATTCCGGATCTTTCGGTCAAGGGTAACTGTGATAAGTGGAAGGTACTTGAGCAGGCGAAGCGCCGCGTGCTGTACATTCTGGATTTGCTGGGCTTGCCATTCCGCGCCGATGCCGTCCATGAAATCCCGTCGGTCTCATTCGAATTCAAGGCTGACGCCGGCGTCCCGGTGCACACCGGGCATGAGGATGGAGTCATCACAATCAATATACGGGAAGCCGACGATGTTGAGCGAGAGATCGCCCGTGTCTCATTCCACGAACCTCAGCGAACGCTTGTTGGCCATTTCCGGCATGAGCTGGGCCACTATTTTTGGGATCGTCTGGTCCAGGGACATCGTGAAGAAGAATGCCGCGAGATTTTTGGC
Organism: Planctomycetaceae bacterium; assembly: GCA_020426105.1. GTDB lineage: Bacteria > Planctomycetota > Planctomycetia > Planctomycetales > Planctomycetaceae > SXXK01. The sequence continues at coordinate 4,887 of JAGQQS010000281.1, read as the reverse complement.
GACGAACGAAATCCGGATTATTCTGATGCAATGACGAGATACTACGAAACCGGGCCACTCCCTGCGTGGAGAGAAAATTTCATTTCTGCCTATGCAACCATGCATCCGTGGGAAGATTTTGCAGAAACGTTTGGTGCGTATCTTGACATGGTGACTGTTCTGGACACCGGCCGCCATTACGGGCTCGTCGCATGTGATTTTTGCGATATCGATTCGATGGTTGCAACATATCAGCAACTGGGCATCGTCGCCAATGAGCTCAATCGCGACATGGGGCTGGTTGACCTGGTGCCTGAGGTCTTCGTCGCGCCGATTATCAGAAAAATGAAATTCCTGCACACACTGACAACCGCCGCACATGGCGAATCCGGTGCGCCAGCAGGTGTCCTGGAGCTCGCGTGAATGTCCGGCCGCCACGTCATCATCACTGCCAGTCTGCTGTGCTTCCTGTGGCCACGCGTCGGTGCGCCGCGAGCGGCATTCGCGCAGAATGCGACGGAAGCACCTCCCGCGACCAACGAAGCACCGGCAACCCTTAGCCCCGATCCGACCACGCCTGAAGCTCCGAAAGAGGTTAAAGTTACAGACGTCGTCCAGGACGATGACATCGGGGCTCGGCTGCTGGAGATTCTGAAATCCACGAATTGGTTTCAGAATGAAGACGTGGATGTTCGAAACGGTGTGGTCTTTCTGAATGGCACGACCGGGGATCTGAAATACAAGGAATGGGCGACCTCCTTAGCTTCCAAAACGGAAGATGCCGTTGCGGTCGTGAATCATATGCAGGTGATCGATCCGCCCATTCTGGATTTTTCCCCCGCATGGACAGAAGCCAGCCAGCTGGGGCGAACTTCAGTCCGCATGCTGCCACTTTTCCTGTTGGCTGCAGTGTTGTTGGGGCTGACATGGCTGTTGGCACTGGCTGCACAATTGATCGGCGATTTCACAGTATTGAAAAGAATTGAAACAAATCTGCTGCGGGAAGTTGCGCGAAAAGCGATCATCATTCCCATCTTCCTGCTGGGACTGTTTTTTATCCTCCGGATCACCGGGTTGACGCAACTTGCGATGACAGTGCTCGGCGGTACCGGTCTAATCGGACTCGTCATCGGGATCGCATTCCGTGATATCGCGGAGAACTTCCTGTCCAGCATTTTGTTAAGCGTGCAGAATCCTTTCCGCTACGGCGACCTGATCGAAGTCGACGGAAAAACTGGTTATGTACAGCGCGTCAATACTCGCGGCACACTGCTGATGACGCCGGAGGGAAATCACGTACAGATACCCAATGCAACAATCTATAAAGGTACAATCATTAACTATACGTCCAATCCCAATCGCCGGTTTTCTTTTGCGATCGGCATCGGGTACGACGTCGTACCATCACACGCTCAGGACGTAGCGATGAAAGTGCTTCGCGAACATCCGGCGTTGCTGACAGATCCTGAACCACAGGTCCTTGTCGATGAACTCAAGTCGTCCACCGTCAACTTGATCATCTATGCCTGGCTGAATTCTGCAGACCATGGTTTACTGCAGGTTCGTTCGTCTGTCATCCGCCTGATTCTGCAGGCTTTTGCTGATGCAAATATTCGCATGCCGGATGATCAGCGGGAAATTGTGTTCCCGTCGGGCGTTCCGGTGCACCTGATCGAATCTGTACCGTCGACGTCCCCCGACGCTCCGAAGACGCCACTTCAAAGTCGCGCGGAAGCAGATCGCTTAACGACTGGCAGCGAGGGAAACCTTAAAAGTGAAGCGACCAAAGTGCAGGAGCAGGCTCTCAAGGCCCGGGATCCCGAGCAGGCAGAGACGAATCTGCTGGACGATAAGGCCAGAGTCAGTTCGGACAAGGGTAGAGCGGAACTGATGGATTTGGCTAAAAAATCCTGAAATCCTCGGCGGCCATCGCAGGTTTTGTGCGGGGGACTAATTCAATAAGGGATCGAATTGGGACGAGAGAGCACCGAATTCAGACCGCCGACTTTCATCCAAAGTCTGGTCAGGACAATGCTGGGATTGACCCAAACTGCGATTTCCAGCAAGATCCGCAGCTTCAATCTCACCGGCGGCTAAAACTGCCGGAAAACTCTTTGTCTCTCATCTCTCAAAAGAGCCGCAAATCCGTCAGTTTCTACGGTTTTCGCTCGAATTGGCCAACGTGCGTTCATGACCAGTGCCCCAAAACCGGACCGCTTCGAACTTGCTCGACTGGAGAAGCTGGAAAAAATACAGTCCCTCGGACAAGATCCCTGGGGCCAGCGTTTCGACAATCATGAAGGAATTGCCAGCGTTCGGGCACGCTGCCCGGCTGAATCCGGGATTGATGGCGAAACCGTGCGGATCGCCGGGCGTATTCGCGGCCGTCGAAAGGCGGGCAAGCTGCGATTCGTCGATTTGCAGGATCAAACCGGTCGAATTCAGTTGCTTTTTTCGCGCGGTGAGCTCTCGGAAACTCAGTGGGAATTGATGAGCGCTCTGGATGACGGCGACATTATCGGCATCGACGGTATTTTGCGACTCACGAACACGGGTGAAAAATCCGTGTTTGTGCGGGAACTTACGGTCCTGTGTAAGTCGCTGACTCAGCCGCCGGAAAAATTTCACGGGCTGAAGGATGAAGAAACGCTTGTTCGTCAGCGTTATCTGGATCTGATTTACACCGATGGCGTGCTTGATCGCATGTTGCAGCGGTCAAAGATTATCGATTCCGTTCGCCAGACGATGCGCGGTCATAACTTCTACGAAGTTGAAACGCCGGTGCTGCATGCGATCGCGGGTGGAGCCGCCGCACGTCCGTTTGTGACGCACCATAACGCGCTCGATATGGAGCTGTATCTGCGCATTGCCCTGGAATTGCATCTGAAGCGATTGATGGTGGGCGGGATAGAACGCGTCTATGAAATCGGTCGCGTCTTTCGCAATGAGGGCGTCGATGCGACTCACAATCCTGAATTTACCATGATCGAGATCTATCAGGCGTACGGCAATTACGAAACGATGATGGATCTGACCGAACAAATCATTACAAACGCCGCTCGGGCGATCGGCGATACGCTGCAGTTGCCCTGGGGCGAAGATGGAGAAATCATCGATCTGACGACACCGTGGCCTCGTAAAAAATACGCGGACCTGTTTCGGGAGCACGCGGGCTGCGACATGCACGATGCGGCAGCGGTGCAGGTCGTTGCACACAAATTCGGAATTGAAACGAATGGCGTGCATCCGGACGTGATCATCAACGAAGTCTTTGAAAAGACGGTCGAAGATCATTTACAGGGCCCCGTATTCGTTATCGATTATCCTGCGTCAATATGTCCGTTGACAAAACGCAGCCAGACAAATCCGGAAATTGCGGAGCGGTTCGAGCTCTACATTCGCGGCATGGAACTCGCAAATGCCTACACTGAATTGAACGATCCTCGACTGCAGGAAGAACTTTTCCGTACGCAGCTGGCGGGGATGGCGGCTGAAGATTCAATGGCAAAAATGGATCATGATTTTGTCAAAGCGTTAAAAGTCGGGATGCCGCCAGCTGGCGGACTTGGAATTGGAATCGATCGACTCGTGATGCTGCTTACCAACAGCCGTGCCATCAAAGATGTTATTTTCTTCCCGTTGACTCGACATGAAGATGCGGAAGTTGTTCCTCCGGGGAATAAAAAACCGGAACCTGCCGTTACATGATCCGGATTTGAGATTTCAAATTTCAAAGCTGGAAGCTGTCTAGACCTGCAATGGAGTGCTTTCGATGTACAAACTGCTGCTGTGTGTTCGATATCTGCGAACTCGCTACATTGCGCTGGCCAGCATTGTCAGCGTGATGCTGGGCGTCGCGACGATGATTGTCGTCAACAGCGTGATGGCTGGTTTCACGTCTGAAATGCGGGTTCGTCTGCACAACTTCCTGTCGGACATCGTGATTGAATCCCGCACGATGGAAGGCATCGGTGACATGGACCAACAGCTGGCGGCGGTGCAGGCCGCAGCGGGTGAATACATCGCGGCGATGACCCCCACGATTGATTGTGAGGGCATGATCATGTTTCGTGATCCTTACAACGATAAGACGATCACCACGCGGGCCATGATTCAGGGAATTGACCCGGAAAGCAGAGGCCGCGTCGGTCCCCTCCGCGAATACATGGCCAGCTACAATCCGGAAATTGAAGATGATGTCGTGATCGAAGAGGCCCAGCGCAGTCGGGACGAGCCACTGAGCTGGGAGCTTACGGAATCCGCTGCTTTGTACCGGGAGAATATGAAACGTCAGGAAGCACTGGAGATCCGTGACACGCTGGAAGATTATGCTCCCCCCGTGAAGAGCGGCTTGGGTGAAGATCCTGAAACAAACTCGTCACCAGAGTTTGACACGGAGGTGTCCGATGGCATTGACACGAATCGCAGTTCGGTGAATCCGCAGAATTCACTGCATCAGAATGAATTTCTGAGTGATCCGACTTTCACTCAGCCGGAGTCCACCATTCAGACGGCACCTTTTCCAGCCCGGGTTTATCTGGCCGAAGGGATTGTCAGTTTTCAGGCTCAGGATCCGGACACCGGGAAGCTGCACAAGGTAAAGCTGGTGCGACCTGGCGACGATATCATCCTCAGCACATACACGGTGGGACGTCCGCCGGAGATCGTTAAGATGAATGCCACGGTTGTCGACACATTCCGCAGTGGAATGAATGAATACGATACCAGCGTTGTATTAATGAACATCAAAGAGCTGCAGAAGAATCGTGGCATGCATCTGGACAATGCCATCACGTCGATTCACATTCGTCTCAAAAACTATGACGATGCTCAGAAAGCAATCGCCGCCCTGCAGGGCGCTTTTCCTCCGGGAATGGTCACCATTCGCACGTGGGAAGAGAAGCAAGG
>JAGQQS010000280.1 GCA_020426105.1 Planctomycetaceae bacterium | reverse complement strand
TTTATTTCGGATAATTTCACCAGCACGATTCTGGTACGGGACGCGGACGCGAAGCAACTGCAGACAATCGAAGATCTGATTGCCATCTACGATATTCCGGAACCATCGGATTCCCGTTCTATGCGGGTGACGACGATTTTTCGCCTGAAGCACGCCAAGGCCAGTATCGTTGCCGCAGCCGTCAAAGATGTCTTTCGGGACCTGCTGAGTTCGAACGACAAAGCACTGGAAAAAGATGATAAAGGCCAGCGTCAGGCCAGCAGCGGACTGGTCACGTTTTTACCGCGAGGTCCATCGAAGGACGGAGGCGACAGTGGAGAAGACGATCCAATTCGCTTCAAAGGGCTGTTGTCGATGGGAATCGATGACTCATCAAATACTTTGATCGTATCATCGTCCGGCATTCTCATGGATACGATCAGTGAAATGATCGAGTCTCTCGATGATGCAGCAGATTCATCATCGATTGTTCAGGTGCTGCATGTCGATGGAACTGTTGATCTGGGACTGATTCAGGAACAGCTCAAGGACCTGATGAAGGCAACTCCGGCCTCTGAACAGCCCAGCCAGCAGCAGCAACAGTTACGAAAACCGGGACAGCAGCCCGGCCAGCAGCCGGGGATGCAGCCTGGTCAAAATTCGGCAGAGGCTGTCAGCAACTGAAGTTGTTCAGCAGTCCTCGAAGCTCGAACAGCAGTTCTGTTTTCTCAATGACACGAGACACCGGACTGGATGACGTAATTTCTGTCGTTACCAGTGACGCGGCGAACACGGACATCCCGATGATGTTCTTCACCCCGGCTTCCGCCTTGGACGATCGCTCATCGTTGAACGGGCGACTGGAGAGCATGATATTGCCACGAGGCCCTGCCTCCAATGTGAGACTTTCGTTTCCTTCAGTCCCGTCCTGGATGTGTGATCCGGCAGGCTGTGATTGCGAAGCGTGCAGCACTTCGAGGCCTGCGAGAACTTCGCCCGTCGGCCCATCAAGATCGAGGATTGCCATTTCAGTGGAATTGTAACTCGATTTAAGATACTGGCGGATCTTGTCCCTGGACAGGGGCAGGGCCGCGGGATCGCAGTTCAAAGCCGCCAAAATTCGGGCTGTTGTTTTACGCAGTTCGAAATCGTCGGAGATCACCAGAACTCGGCGGCGTACAGCGTTTTCACGGATGCTCGCAACCCTGCTGCGATGGGCAAAGACTTCCTCGCCGGCAGACATCGGGAACAACGGCTGAATGTTTTCACGAAAGTCAGCGAGTTCCTGTTCCATGACCGCAGGGGCGGAGGCAGCAGGGACACGGAACGTGACCGGCCATAAGTCGTGGCTGCGACCATCGGCCGTGCACCACGGACCGTAACAGCACAGGATTCTTCCGAATAACAGCCGTCCGATCAGTTCAGTGATTTCTTGCGGCGCAAATTCGTCAGACCATGTCTGCAGCACAATCACGAAATCAGCCTGCAGCGTCTCTCCCAGTCCTGCCCGCAGCGCGTGTCCCGGTGTCAAAAATTCTCCATTCAGATGCAGATGAGGGTTCTGTCTCAGCACCCGCCACAGCTCACGAAACGTGTGGCCGTCGTCGCGACCAATGACGATCACCTCCGCCATTGCTGCCTCAATCGTTTTCATTGTCTTCCTTTCCCGCTTCTTAGGGAAGTCCATTCAGTTTTCGCAACACCCACTCCGACATCAGGAGTGGGAAGAATATCAAAAGGACCAGCCAGTGATCCCAGAGCGTGACCTCCTGCAGTTTATTCTCCGTTCTGTCCTGTGGACGCACCAGATCGATCAGGCTTGAAGCTTCGTATGGCTCGACCACTGCACCACTCGTTATTTCTGCCAGTTGAGCCAGCAGTTCACGGTTGCAGCTGACGTTGGCTAGCTCCTGCGACAGATGTCGGCGGACGAGGATTTCAGCGGCAATGGAATCGTCGAGATTCACGGGACTGCCGGTGGCACGCAGCTTTACTTGCCACACCCCCTCAGAAAACCGTGGCAAGCGTCCCGCGTAACGCCCCGGTGTATCTGCGGACGGTGTCAATCGGGTGACGTACTCAGGCGGTGTCGCCGAAGCATCTGTTGGCTGCGTAGTCCCGGAACCATTCGACGCAGGTGGTTCGATCCGCGTCGCAACAACTTCTACAGTGGCTCCTTTCAGCTGTGTGGCAAGGCGGGAACTCCACCGGACTGTTACTTCGATTGATTCCGTTTCATCAATGACAACGTCAGACAGGGACATTCGCACATTCTCATTCCCCGCGGCTGCTTTATTACGGGCCGCCCAGCGAATCAGTTGTCCCCAAAAGCGATAATGCCATTCATCGCCAGCCCTGCGACGCCAGCGCCAGGTGCTGTCGAGTCCCATCCAGACGACCTGCCCAAAGCCGTAATCATGATGAAGGATCGTCGGTTCCGGAGCCACATCAACACCGGGCAGGGATGCCGTCGCCCAGATCGCTGCACCCGGTTTAGGAATGCCGCCATAGATCCATGGATGCCCGGGAAGATCAGCGAAAGTGTTATGGGGGGCAGCAGGATCGGCGGATAAACGAAACATTGGTAAATTCGCGGCATCAACGCTGAGGGATAACCGCCAGGCGGTCTGCTCCTCGTCCGGCAGCGATGCTCGGAACTTCTCCGCCAGGCGCTGGCGACTTTCCGTGACGGGAAGTAACGCGGTCAACACCGGCGAATTGAAGGCATGCGGCATGTGATTGCGACCGGGGATCACAATCAGTGTCAACCCATCACGCGTCACCGCCTGTTCAATCACATCCCAACACCCTGAATTCAATGCCTGCGGACCAACATCACCCATGATCAGCAGGTCGGTAACCGCCAGTTGCTCTCGCAGAACTTCGAGCTCAGGCAGTCGGTTCGGGAAGTAAGGCCGATTCAGCAGACCAAGAAACGGCTGGTGCAGCAGCACTGTGTCCGGTTCAACCTGCTTGTCACGGTCCAGCAGGTTCTTCAGATATCGAAACTCCCAGCGCGCGTCACCATCGACGAGCAATACGCGAGCTTTGTTATCGACGACCTGCAGACTTACATCGCGGACATTGTTGTCGGCACGCAGTTCCCCGGGTTGAATTTCCGTCTCCAGACGATAGTCGAATCGTCCTGGAATATCGGCGGGAACATCAAACATCACACGGACGCTGTCGGTCACGGGCGTGATCGACTGCTCTTCCAGAATCTCAGTGCCGTGCTTCAGCTGAAATTTAAGCGTTTCCCCTTCAAATCCAGAAGTGCTAACGACTGCCCGAATCTGAGCGTGGTCGTTCAAAAATACAACTTCAGGCGCTTCTACGGCGGCGATCGATAAATCACGCGGTGGAAGTTTCGAACCGATTGGTACTGCATAGACGGGGATTTTCAACGTCGCGAGCTGTTGAGCCGTTTGGGTAACATCGCCCGGTGCCGTCTGACGTCCATCCGTCATCAGCACCACACCGCGAATCTCCGACGCGTTTTCTTCAGACGTGACCGACGTCAGAAGCTGTAGTACGTCCGTCCCATCCGGCAAGAGGGACGCTCGGTCCAAATCCAGCGACGACGCCAGCTGTGCCGGAGTGGCGACGCGTTGCTGAGCAGCAAAGACACGCAGATCAATCGGCAGAACGTCTCCGAGCTGGATTAACAATTCATTCGGTTTCGCCTGCAGCAATCGACTGACGAATTCAACACGCGACATTCCTGCAAGTTCGTCGAGCGCATCCTGCACCTGACGAGCACGCGCCTTGGAAAGCGACTGCTCAGCCGGTGTTCGCTCATCACCACGCCCTTCAGCCCCGAGCCAGTCGGGCTCTTTACCGGATTCTGCCGCAACCACCCAGCCATCAATCAATGAATTCGTTTCGGCGTTCCCCAGCATGCCCAGGGCCTGAGCCCAACGCAACTTTTCACCTCGCGACGCGTGGTGGTCCTGAGTCTCCATACTGAGCGAAGCATCAATCGCGATGATGATTTTGCCATTCTGCGATCCATCAAACCGCTGAGTCAGCAGTGGTTGTGACAGCGTCAACAGCAATGAGATCAGGATCAGCATTCGCAATGTAAGCAATGTCCATCCAACCGGACGGGAGACAAGTTTGCGTTCCAGCCTCAGCAGCCAGAAACTCAATCCGACTGCCACAACGATCGCGAGCACCACACAGGCTTCCCAGCCTGGCGACTTCAGCCCCGAGAAAATCAGCCGCCAGTTCATCTGCTGTTTCTCAATTTCGCAGTCTGCTCGGTCGCGAGGATCGCGACAATGGCCGTCTGAACGGGCCCGCCGGTGATCTGCACGGTATTGTCAGCATGGATGAATACGTTCACCTCGCTGCGGATGCCGAACTCAGGCAGATAGATTCCCGGCTCGATCGTAAATAGTGTGCGGGGCAGCAGTCGTCGCGTTTCATGGGTCTCAAGATTGTCGATGTGTGTCCCATTTCCATGCGTCTCCTGTGCGAGATTATGTCCGGTGCGGTGGCAAAAATCCGGACCATATCCAGCCGCTTCAATAACACCACGCACGGCATCATCGACTTCCCACCCCTGAATCTGGTGTC
>JAGQQS010000279.1 GCA_020426105.1 Planctomycetaceae bacterium | reverse complement strand
GATTCCACCACGGGTCCATGTGAATCACGTAGTCCGCGGCCGTCAGGTTCAAGCCAGTGCCACCAGCTTTCAGCGAGATCAGGAATGCATCACTCTCGCCATTCTGAAACGCTTCAACACGTTGTTGTCGCTGCGCGGGTGTGGTCTGGCCGTCGAGATACTGATAGGTGATCCCCGCTTTGTCGCAGGCGGCGCGGATGAGACCAAGGTGCGTGGTAAACTGACTGAAAATCAATGGTCGATTGCCGCGCTCCTTCAGCTGTTCCAGTTGTTCCATCAACACGTCAAGTTTTGCGGACGACCCGGTCCATTTGTCATCGACCAGCCCGATGTGACACGAAAGCTGTCGCATCCGTGTGAGCATCTGGAGGACTTTGAACCGTTGATCGTGGGACAGACTTTCATCCCCAATTTCGTCGAGTTCCGAAACAGCCGCCAGCCGCATCTGGTCATACCGCAGACGTTCTTCCTTAGACAGATCCACCATCAGATTCGTTTCCGTGCGTTCCGGCAGATCCTGAAGGACTTCGGCCTTGGATCGTCGCAGTACAAAGGGTGCAATCACCTGCGCCAATGCTTCGCGACGGTCGCTGTTGCGATCCTTTTCGATCGGGGACGCAAAGCGTTTGCGAAACTGTTCCCAGGCACCGAGGACTCCCGGCGCGACCGTATGAAAAATGCTCCAGAGTTCGCCCAGATGATTTTCCATCGGAGTTCCTGTGAGGGCGACTTTCCATTCCGCCTGGAACGTACGAATCTGAGCGGCTGTTTTGCTGTTGCTGTTCTTGATGTTCTGTGCTTCGTCCAGAATCAGGGTGCCCCACTTGATGTCTTTGAGTAATTCCGCCTCACGCAATGCCAGGCCGTAGCTGCAGATGACAACGTCGCCGTCGCCCACGTGATTCTTCAGCTCCATGCGGTCGATGTCGCGAAAGACGATCGGAGTCAGCGACGGTGTAAAGCGTTCACATTCACGCTGCCAGTTAAAACCCAGCGATGTGGGGGCGATCACGAGCGTCGGGCCGGATTCAACCCGCGTGAGCAGCATCGCGAGTGCCTGCACGGTTTTCCCGAGTCCCATGTCGTCGGCCAGAATCCCGCCGATGCCCCAGTGGGACAGGCGGCACAGCCATCGAAACCCTTCCAGCTGATAGTCACGGAGCTGGGCATTCAGACCGGCGGGCGGATCGTAAACCGTATCGGTGGCCTCGCGCAGGCGCTTCAGACACTTGTCCCAGTGCCTGTCTGATTCGACCTGAATTCGGGCCGCTTCCAACGCGGAAACAACGGGAATCGCTGAGGCATCGAGCTGCAGTTTTCCCCGGGATTCGAGACTGACATCGGACAGTCGCCGCAACGCATCGCGGAGTTCTTCTGCAACGGCCGCCCATTTGCCGGGAGAGATTTCCATCAGGCCATTGGTGGGTCGCCCATGCATGCCGGCCAGCAGATCCTTCAGCGGGATTTCCTGTTCACCGATTTTACAGGTACCGGTCAGTCCGAACCAGTCGCGCTGACGTGACACGGTGACACGAACATTGTTCGCTGTCAGGCGGCCGATCACATCAAAGCGACTGACGGAATCCTTGTGCCACAGGACCACGAGCTCCCCGCGTTCCACGGCAGCACCGGCTTCGGACAGGAGCATGCTTATATCGTCAGCGTCCGAAATTCTCCAGCCGCAGCGACTGATCGGGACGGCACGTTTCAGTTTTAGTTCGGTCGCCAGTTCACGAGCACGCTGCACTTCTTCGGCGAGGTTGCGTACATACTGAACAGGTTCTCCATCGACCGTTTCATGAATTCGTGCCAGACCTTCGCCCGGCGACTGCAGCATCTGGTTCCGATCGCGTACCTGAATCGTGGCATCCAGCATGCCGTTGCGACGCAGCTGCAGAACGAGCGTCATTTGTCCCTGGTACGGCACATCTTTGCCGGCGATGGATTCCGGGAGTTTCACGGCCATGCAGGACCGCAGCGGTTCCAGTTCCTTCAGCAGCGCGGCTTTCTTTTCCAGTGGAATTATGCCCGTCTGTCGGCTGAGATGACTGCAGATCTCACTCGAATGCGGTGGCCCCGAAAAGTAAACTGCCCGATGTTGCTCCGGCAGCATCACAAAAGCGCCGAGTTTTGCATCGACAAGAATCGTCTGACTGTCATTGGAATGAGAGGCCACGAGATCTGTCGCGGAGGTTGAAAGGCTCAGTCCACCTTCGACCTCCCGAACCACAATTTCCAGGGGCCGCGTTTCCAGTTCGCACGGCTCACGATCCAGCGTGAACTGATCACTGCCTGCGAGAACGCGGAGCGCATCCGCGAGTTCGAGGGTCAATGTTTGCCAGCGTTCCTGCCTGATGAGTTCAGCCAACTGGCGATCGACGGCCGTCCATTCCTCACGCGAGGATTTCAGAAACGCATCCAGCGTCGTCTCCTTACCTTTTGTCCAGCCGCCATTTTTTTTCTCCTGTTGGACACAGGGGCATAGCTGAATCGATTTGTAGTTGCGATCGAATTTCACATCCCAGGCAAAACGTGACAGCGGCCTGTCGATGGCGGGAGCATCGTCAATTTTCGGTACCGCCAGCTGGGCGTTGCGGGCCAAAGACTTCAGCATGGAAAACGTCTGGTTCAGTTTCCGTTCTTCCAGGTCCTCGCCAACAATCACTTTAACCAGTTCTGATCGGGGGTTATCGAGCAGTTGGCCGATCCTCATCGCCATGAAATACGTGTGTTCGCACAGATCCTTGTGACCACAATTGCAGGATGTGGAGAATGTGCGACCGTCCAGATCGAATTCCCAGGAGGCTCTGTAAGTGGAGGCGCCGCATTTGAGCACGACTTCGCAGCCATTTTCGCGATCGACGGACTTGAGTTCCAGTGAACCTCTGACCCGTTCGCCCCGTCGGCGTTTGTCAACGCTGTGACTGCCGATCAATCCTCGGATCGCATCGTGCCACTCGTCCAGCAGTTCAGAATCGATGTATTCCGGAGGATCCGCCATCGCATTTTCGCCGAGCAAACCGATGCCCATTTCCCGCATCATGCGGGCAAAGTCGGGAACACCCGCCGAATGTCGTTTTGCGCCGGGGCGCTTCTTGTTTCCACGAGTCATCTTTAATGCTTCCCTGCTGATAGCCGGATCGATGAGACACTTTGCTCCAAGCCTGTTCCAGGAGAATTCTTCTCTGGACGGGCTAATGCTCGCAGGAGTCCCGTTTCCGTCAAGCCGTGATGCCCGTATTTCCCACGGACAGCCGGTAAATTGCCGATCCGGAGCGGAAAGTCAACCACCCCCCCGACCGTAGGTCCTTTCTGCCGGAAAGGAC
>JAGQQS010000278.1 GCA_020426105.1 Planctomycetaceae bacterium | reverse complement strand
TTCTGTGACAAACTGATCGTACGGCTGATTCTGATTGAACGAACGAATCACCCAGTCACGGTATCGCCACGCATTGGGTCGCACATCGTCCCGTTCGTAACCAAACGTATCTGCGTATCGCGCCAGATCAAGCCAGTGCCGTCCCCATCGTTCTCCGAAATGTTCTGACGCCAGCAGCGTATCGACAATTCTTTCCCAGGCAATGTTCCAGTCTTCACCGTCAGGGCGCGGCATTTCGCTTTCAGGAGGCAACAGTCCGATCAGATCCAGATAAACACGGCGGATCAGTTTTTCCGGACTCGCTTCGCGCGACGGTTCGATTCCTGCCTGCTGCAATCGTGCGATCACAAACTGATCGATCGGGTTACGTACCCGCTCTGAGTTTCGTACCTCAGGCGGAGTGCTGCGCACGGGAGCGACAAACGCCCAGTGCTGCTCATAGACAGCGCCCTGCTCAATCCACCTTGTCAGGATTGCAATTTCGTCACGTGAAAGTGCTGGTCCCTCCGGGGGCATGCGGTCTGCCGAGTCTGCGGTTGTGATGCGGCGAAGCAGTTCACTTGCTTCCGGATGTTCCGGAACAATCGGTTGACGATCATTCTCTGACATGGCAATGGCCGCTTCGCGGACATGCAGGGCCACTCCCGCTTGTTGTTCAGCAGGCCCGTGGCAGGCAAAGCAGCGTTTGGCCAGTATCGGCTGTACGTCTTGTGCGAAACTGACTTCCTGAGCTTCTCCACTGATGGAAGCAGCGGTCAGAATGGCGATACAGAACACCGTTCGTGCTGACGCGTGTAAGAGAGATTGCAACATAGCAAAGTGTTCGCTTTCCGTGGATTTCCAGGGAGTGATTCTAACCACTGGAGTCCCTGCTTCAACGACTCTGTCGCTGAAATCACTCCCGGGGAAAGAATTGGCCGCTCAGAAACCTACCGGTCACATCCGAATCCAAAACTCTCTTGTGCTCGGTGATGGTTGTGCTGCGTGATCGAACGCTCATGACGCATAAAACTGACATCAGAGATCCTCAGAGGCAGATCACATGCATTCGCGTGCAGGTTTCTCGTAAAAAGCGTGGTTCTGATGGTCAAAACGAATTGGCACAGAATTCTGGATTTCGTAGAATTAAACGTGTATCCCCGCTCAATTGAAGTTGTTTTCCGCTCATCAATCAGATCATCGCCTGCCCCCACACAGCTCCCGAAGTCGTCCTGCCTCCAGCCGTTTGGAACCAGCCATGTTGAATATTGTCAGTCGGCACGAAGCCACAACTCGACTTTGCGACGGAATCGCGCGTCGAAAGATGCTGCAGATTGGAGCCCTCGGCGCCTTCGGGCTGAGCCTGCCTCAGCTGTTGCGTGCCGAGCAGAATCACGCCCTGCATCCATCGTCGAGATCAAAAAAATCCGTCATCCTGATCTGGATGCACGGCGGCCCGTCACAGCTCGACACGTTTGACATGAAACCTGCAGCACCGGTCGAATATCGGGGCGCGTTTTCACCGATCGCTTCAAATCTTCCCGGGCTGGACATCTGCGAGTTGCTCCCGGAACATGCCAAAGTGATGGACAAGTGCACGGTCATTCGCAGCTTTTCGCATGGCAATGGCGACCACTGGGCCGCCGCACACTGGATGCTTACCGGACGACTTGGTGCCACGGGCAATGATCGAGCGCCGCGATATCCATCCATGGGTGCTGTGGCGTCGCATCTGCTGGGCCCTACGCGGCCCGGTATCCTTTCGAGCGTTAACATCAATGATGGCGGTTTTGGTTATCATGGAGGTGCCTGGCTGGGCGTGAACAACAATCCGTTTCGTTACGGAGAAGTCAGCTATGGAAATGAAGCGGGGCGGTTGCCCAGTGGTGACCATAAAAGTTTTTCTCTGGTTGATGGATTGTCAGAAAAACGTGTCATGGATCGAACGTCGTTACGCGGTCAGCTTGACGGCCTGAAAAAGAGTATCGACAGCCACCGCGTGTTTGAACAAATGGATGCGATTGATCAGCAGGCGATGGACCTGGTATTGTCCGGTCGAGTTCGAAAGGCGTTCGATATTTCGGAAGAAGATCCGGCGCTGCGGGAACGCTATGGCACCGGCTGGGGCGAACAGGCCCTGTTGTCTCGACGACTGATTGAGGCCGGCGTACGTTATGTTTCACTGAACACCGGGTATTTCGACGACCATTCGAATATCGAAAACGCCCTCCGCGATAAGTTGCCCCGGCACGACAGAGCGGTAGGCGTATTGATTCAGGATCTTGCGGACCGCGGCATGCTGGATGATACACTGGTTGTCACCGCGGGCGAGTTCGGTCATACGCCGCGGATCAACCCGGGCGGCGGCCGGGATCATTGGCCACAGGCCCAGAGCGTACTCCTCGCGGGCGGCGGATTTCGGCATGGTCAGGTGATCGGAAGTACGAATGACAAGGCGGAATATCCGACATCCCGCAAAATCACCGTCGAGGACTTCTGCGCCACGGTCTACCATGCCATGGGCCTGCACGTCGATGACAAAATTATCGACCATTCCGGCCGCCCGACTGCGCTGGTGCCTGGTGGTCAGGTACCGGCGGAATTGCTGTAAGCCTCGGCAGTTCGCTGTTGGCTTTTCAGAATCCGAAAGATCACCCAGCCAGCCAATGTAAAAGATAGCAGAACGATCAACGTGGCTCCCAAACAGAGAATCGTTTTTTGTGAAGGAGCATCAAGTAACTTTGAGTCCGGAATTGGCGTTGGATGAGTTCTGCCAGCGTTGAGAATGAGAACCGCAATCAGCACGATGCCCATAGTGATGGCAGATCCAGTCAGGACAAAACACCCGACAGCACCAGCAAAAATCTTCGACCGAAGCGACAGCTCCACTTGCGGCCCTGCCGGTGGAGCATCATAGGGATTTAGTTGAGCAACCATTCTGAGGTTCCTTCAACAACTTTCGTGTTGTTTGATGCTGCGTTGTACTACAAAACTCAGGACGACTACTTGTGGGAACCTGGGTTCATTGAGACTTCCGGCTTGTCTTTCGACGCCCTGCATCTCTGAATCGAAGCGGCAACTTTAAAAGCGCGTGTTTTATTCAGAAATCCCCAGACAAGATTTCGCCTCTGCGGGTTCATAATGCAAGGGGAATCATCCCTTCGGCAGTTCTGATTCTCACCGACAGGTTTGCTCCAACATAAGTCGGCGGTTTCAACGTACTATCAGGCTGTCACTGTTCTTCCTGGCGAAATCTCAGAAACGACCTGCGGCATTGATGCCGTGTCAACGAAAAGGCGGACATCGTCATGGAACAGCAAGGCGTTGCGCACTCAATGCGCGCATCACACGGAAAGTTTACGTGGCCAGTCATCGCTGCGATGACCGGACTTGTCGATTTCACACTTTATCGAGCCGAAGGTTATGCGGGGCCGGCCTTGTTCTTTCCGGCAGCACTTGCGTTGCTGCTCCTCGGCAGAACCAGAATTTTGTGGAACACTGCATTAGTCCTGATTGCAGTTCTGCTCGTCATGCTTTCGATCAGCATGGCATGGTCCGGCGGCGCTGGCCAGATCGTCGCAGGGGTGTGGCTGCTTGTCGCAGGAAACCTTGCTGCTCAAAACGTTGTTCCGTACGTGCTGGAGACTGTTGTGGCACTGGCCGCAACGATTCCCGGAGGTTATGAATTCCTGCACGGGATTCAGTTGGGCTGGCGACGCGTTGTCCTGGACCCCGTGGATCATGGAAGACCATCGCGCGTTATGAACTGGCTGCTGCCGCTCGTCAGCGTGGTCGTATTCGGTTCTGTGTTTGCGCTGGCGAATCCGGACATTATTAAAGGAATCTCCGAGTTGCTGTCCGAAGTCTGCGGAAAAATTCAGACATGGGTGTCCCGGTTCTCGGAATTTGAGATTTTCGTCTGGTGTCTCACGTTCTGGCTTACCGGTGGTCTCCTTCGACCGGCGGTGCGGCATCTGACGGAGGCGAACAATGTTGTCAAGAGTGAACCACAGGCAACTTTCGAACATCCCATGTTCCGTCCGTTCCGGAATACACTGCTGACCTTAATCATTCTGTTTATGGTCTACCTCTTTTTCGAATTCTGCACGCTCTGGTTTCGGGAGTTTCCGCAGGGCTTTCACTATTCCGGATATGCTCACACAGGTGCGGCCTGGCTTACCGTCGCGCTGGCGCTTGCGACGGTGACATTGTCGCTGATTTTTCGCGGATCCCTGCTAGACGACTCACGCATTGCATCACTCAGAGGTCTGGCGTGGGGATGGTCAGCGCTCAATTTTCTTCTGGCAGCGTCGGTCTACAATCGACTGTGGATTTACGTCGCTTTCAATGGAATGACGCGCATGCGTGTGGTTGGGTTACTGGGAATTTCGGCGGTCGTCGTCGGCTTTATTCTGGTGCTGTTTAAGATCCAGCAGCGGCAGAAATTTGTCTGGCTCCTGCGGCGCCAGATCTGGACATTGGCATTCGCCGTCTATGTGTATCTCGTGACGCCCGTGGACATCCTCGTCCAGCGATTCAATGTCCGGCAGATTCTGAAAGGATCACCAGCCCCCTGTGTACAGATCAGCGAGCACCCGATTGCAGACGACGCGCTGCCGCAATTGTTACCGTTGCTGGACTGTGACAACGCAGTCATTCGTGAGGGAATTCAGGCAAAACTGAGGGATCGACTTCTGGAATGGCAGTCTGCATCCCGGACGCGATCTCCGCATTGGACGGCGACACAGTTCGGAATAGACGGTGCGTGGAAGAAAATCGAGAGTGCAGAATCCATGTTGAACATGAACGCGTCAGAAGACGAAACCCGGGCCGCCATGGCGGCGTATCGCGAGTACGCGATGCAGTGGTGGTGACTCGTCAGCGATGATTCTGAACCACTAATCGTCAGGATCACTAACCGTCAGGATCATCCAGGAGCTGCTGCAGACGCTCTGCATGTTCGGGCAGGAGTTTCCGCAACCATGTTCGATCGACAAGACCGATCGAAATGAAGTCACGCAAATGAGTTCGATCTTTGTCTCGGAAGGAATTGAGTTTCATCCTCACCAGGGCTTCCAGTGTCAGCACATCAAAGTCTTCCGCATGTTCGATCTCCGTGACTTCGGCGGACGGAGTTGCATACTGCGGACGGACTTTCTCACCGGCATACAGCAGATGTACCGCGTTTCGCGGGCTTCCGTCAGGACCATCAATAAAACAATCGACACCCATTAATTCGTGATGTGTGAACCCGACTGCTTCCAGAGCGACTTTTACAGCGTCAAAGTCTGACCGCCTCACAAGGATATCGACATCCTGAGTATTGCGAACCGCCGCCCGATCCACTCGCGCGACCCATGCGGCGACAGCGTTACCACCGGCAACGGCGTAAGGAATGCCGGCATCCCGCAAGGCTGCCGTTGCACGCAGGGCTCTTTCGCGAACTGCTTCCACGGCTTCAATCATCCTTTGCCAGGAAAATGGCTTGAGCTCAATCGGCAAGGAGCAGACTCCCCCAGGAAATTCACGTCACTGTGACCATCACGGATTGTACCCTGGGGGCGGTCTGATGCAATCGCGATTCTGCTCGGGATCATTCTGTTGGTTCTCACGAAGTGGCGAGCTGAAGGCTTCTCCCGCAATGGCTCTTGATTTCATCGCAAATCCTGCGAATTCCCTGAGGCGTGGCAAACCGACGCGGTTGATCGGGGCAAAACTCGCTAAGCTTCACCACTCTGGAGTGTTCGGATGGGGGGCTAATGGGAAAGTTTACTGTCAGCCGACCATGCCGGATTTCTCATTCGACGACGATCCTCAGCTGAGCCACGAAAACGTCCATGAATCGAAATATATGGAAATCCCTGACACTCGGGACAAGCAGCAAATGGTTTTTGATGTCGGTCCTGGTAGGAGTTGTTGCCGGTTGCGGTGCGATTGCTTTTCAGGTAGCCGGACAACTTGTTGTACGTTATGTCCTGATTGAGTATTCCGGATTCAGCCCCGGCGAAGGTCACGGCGAACGTGCGATGTTTTCGGCGCCTGATACATTGTTTTCGTTTCCAATGCTGTTGCTGGTCCTCACCGCTGGCGGTTTGGTTTCCGGGGTGATTGTCTACACTTTTGCTCCGGAAGCCGAAGGCCACGGAACCGACGGTGCCATCGATGCGTTTCACAATCGCCGCGGCAATATTCCCGTCCGCGTCGCGATCGTGAAGACCGTGGCTTCAGCCATCACACTGGGCACCGCAGGTTCAGGTGGTCGCGAAGGTCCGATCGCGCAAATTGGGGCTTCGTTCGGTTCATTGATCGGACGGCGATTAAAACTCTCAGCACGTGACCGAAGGATTCTGCTGGCCACCGGAATGGGGGCCGGGGTCGGCGCGATTTTTCGTGCACCGCTGGCTGGTGCAATTTTCGCCGGGGAAATCCTGTACCGGGAGGCGGATCTGGAATCCGACGTCATCGTACCGGCTGCGATCGCATCAATAATATCTTATTCGGTCTATGGCATGTTCCTGCCTGCAGATCTCTGCTTTGCGCACATTTTCGGCGGACTCTCAGAGTATTCGACGCATTCGCTTGCGGAGCTCCTGCCATACACGATTCTGGCATTCGTGCTGTCACTTGTGGCCATCCTGTATATCAACGTGTTCTATGGAATTCACAATCTGTTCGCAAAGCTCCCAGGACCACGCCATATCCGTCCGGCGCTGGGTGCCTTGCTGACAGGACTTGTGGCCGGAGCATTGTACTATTATTTCGGTCGGGACCGGGACGTGCTGGCGGTGCTCTCAACCGGATATGGAACACTGCAGAAGGGGCTGGAAGCCCCCGACCAGGTGGGCCTCCAGGTACTGCTGGTGGTGGCGCTGTTCAAGATTCTGACCACATCGCTGACGATCGGATCCGGAGGTTCCGGCGGCGTGTTTGGTCCGTCGATGGTGATTGGCGGATGCACTGGCGTGGCTGTCGGAAAATCATGCTGTTATTTTTGGCCGCAACTCATTCAGAATCCCGGCGCGTTTGGAGTCGTCGGCATGGCCGGTTTCTTTGCCGGTTGTGCGCATGCCCCGATTTCGACAATTATTATGGTCAGTGAAATGACCGGAAGTTATCGCCTGCTGCTGCCGACCATGTGGGTCTCCACCTTGTGTTTTCTGCTGTGTCAGCGTGTGTCGTTGTATCGAAAGCAGGTTTCCTCGCGGCTGGAATCTCCAGCGCATCGCGGCGACTTCCTTGTTGACGTGCTGGAAGGAATTACAGTGAGCGATGTCTATCGTACAGATCGTCGGTACGAGCGCGTACCAGAGGGGATGAAACTGGCGGAAATTGTCCAGTTGCTGAGCCGAAACCACCAGCATTACTTCCCTGTCGTCAGCGCGGACGGGCGAATGGTGGGTATCTTCTCCGATGACGACGTCCGACGATATATATTCGACGAAACAATCTGGCAGCTGGCCGATGCCTCTGACATCATGGTGACGAAGTTCCTAAGTGTCACACCAAACGAGGATCTGAACTCGGCACTGCAGAAGTTCACCCGACTCAACATCGATGAACTGCCCGTTTTAGACTCGGCCGACAGCGGAAAACTGCTCGGAATGCTGCGCCGCAAGGAAACGATCGGTGCATACAATCGTCGTGTGCTGGAGAAAAAACAGGAAGTCGCGCGGCACGCAGATTAGGCCGCATTCAGGGCTGCGGTCGCAGGTATGTTCGACTGTTTCTCTCGACCGCGCTTAGCATCAGTGAATCAATGCCCGTCGTGCCAGACAACGGGCAAATGCACGTAGCCGCGGATACCAGACAACCAGCCTCTCACCGCGTCGCTTCAGCGGTCCGGTTCGGCTCGATGCCTTCAATCCGGTCCCGCTGAAACGACTTCACGTTTAAAGCCGCAAGGTTAGTACCGCAGAATCCAGTCCACGGTCAGGCGGTCCTTGAGAATGTCCTGACGGTCGGTGGCAGGAACTTCCCAGGCAACACCTATTTCCATATTTCCATTGGGCTTGTATTTTCCGCCAAATGCGACTGTGACGATATCGTTTCCATCCACGCCGCGGGATCCCAGATTGATGATGTCGAGCCCTTCAACCGGGACTGGAAATGCACTTCCGCCCTGCAGCCAGTGATACCAGTTACATTCACCCAGCACGTAGAATTTCGAGTTTCCGATTTTACGGTCAATATGGTTTGACCAGTACATCACTGTACTTTCCGCGTCCTGATCAACAGGCAGACGAATGCCAAGGCCGGAAAGGAGGTGATAGTCTTCCATAATTCTTGTGCCGCCGGATGTAAACAGGTGAAATTCACCGTCTCCATTTCCCTGCAGAGCACGCGGTGTGCCGAACGGAGCTTCATAAGTGGCGCCGACGCTTAACAGTGTCTGAGTGCTGAC
>JAGQQS010000001.1 GCA_020426105.1 Planctomycetaceae bacterium | reverse complement strand
GGCACTCGTGATGGAAACGCGAACAGTCTCGGTGTCCTCCAGAATTCCATCGTTCGTAATGCCGACTGTCCCGGAAGCTTTGACGTTGCCCACAGGAATTGTCAGTGACGATGTTTGCGGCGAGTAATCACTCCATTCGGCAGTGATGCCCTGCGTTCTGAAATTGACTGTGACCTCTTTGTTTGTTGGCCGGTCCAGGTACGCAGTGAAAGTCGCCGTTGAATCTCCTTCATCAACGGCCGTACCTCTGGCACCGACAAGTCTGTTATTGTTCACCCGGACGAGCGAAACGTACACTTCGTTGTCGAGAATGCTCACGCTGACCTTGTCATTGACCAGCGTCGCCTCAGCGGGTTTCTCCGCGGTAATCCTGATCGTCTGGTTTGGCTCGTAGTCAGGATCATCACCGGCCAGCACGAACGTCAAAGTCCTTGACGTTTCACCACTGGAAAACGCAAACTCAGTCGCTTCAGCAAAGTAGTCAGTTCCTTCGACTGCCGTTCCGCCAAATGCAATCGGGATCGAAAACCCGCCTGACGGGGCACCACTGTTCAGATTGGCTGTCACAGTGAAATATGTTTCATCTTCCCACAGCGACCGCGTCGATGTCACCAAAGTGACAGACAGACTTTCGTCGTCAATGATCTGCGTCGCGTGCAGAGAAGTGGATCCGAGAATCGCCCCCACGGGATTTTGAATGGAAGCAACAATCGCTTCTGTGTTCTCGATTGATTGGTCGTTGATGAGATTCAGCGAGATCGATTGACTGGTTGTGAATGCTGGAAACGTCAGCGTTCCGGAAAGCGCACCGGCATAGTCCTGACCGATGATTGCGTTGCCCGATAAAGAATAGTCGATCGTGATTGGGGAATCGCTTTCGTTGGAAAGGGTTACGACAATCGCATGTGTGCCGGCGGTTTCCGAGACACGCTCCAGAGCAGTCGCAAACTGTACCGTGGGCGAATCATTGGCTGAGATAACATGAGTTAACTTGTCCGGCGTGGACACTAAGGAACTCAGCGTCGCATTCTGCGCGACGTCGATCGAAACAGAAATCCGCTCGGCACTTTCTCCCAGCGTGTCATCGAGGATCGTCAGCGTCGTGCTGACCGAAGTGTCCCCCGCCGGAATCACAAGAACTGTATCGCCAAGCCGGTAGTCCGTATCGAACATCGCTGAACCGCTGGTGCTTAGCGAAACAATCACATCCCGGCCAGAAACTTCTGAAAGCGAAATCGTGAGCGGAAGGACCACATCTTCTTCTGCGATCACTTGCGGCGTTGAGCTAATAAAAACAGTCGGCTCGGCATCATCATCCTGCAGATCAACCTGAATCGGTTCGTGCGACACCAGGCTGGCATTCGACGGAACACCGATGTTGATGATGAGTGATTCGACATCTTCATCAAGCGCATCCTGCGCGTTGAAAATCTGAATCGAACCGGACGTCGCCCCCGCGGGAATCACAATCTGTGACGGCACCGCTCCACCGAAAGCCGTTGCCGCGAAATCAACTCCACTGATGGCCGTGCCGGAATAAGTGAGCGGAACAATGACATCTTCAGACAAGGCTGTCACCAGAGATGCTGTTAATGTGACACCTTGCCCTTCCTGCAGGTCCGTGGCTGAAGCCGTGACTGCAACCGGCGGTCCCACCACCACCCGGAAATCTTTGACCGTCACAGCACCATCGCTGTCGGTCACGGTCAGGCTCGCAAAATATTCACCTTCCGCCGCGTACGTGTGACTAAGTGCCACGAGATCCTCGATAAGTGTTCCGTCTCCCAGATTCCACTGGATTGCCAGAGTGTCACTGGCTCCGGAGTCAGTAACATTCGCTGACAAATTCACCGGAGTTCCGAAAACTGTAGACGTATCATTGATCCCGCTCACAGCAGGCGCGACGTTCGTAACAGAAACCGTCGCGGTGTCGATCGAAACATTCCCCCACCGGTCTGTCACCCGCAGGGCAACGGTTCGGCTTTTGGGGCCATCGATCGCCGGGAAGCTGGGCGCTAGACCAGTCGCGTCCGCCTGAAAGAAAACGCCATCGAAGTCCAGGTCCCATTCAACATCTGCGGCCCCACTGAATGCATCGAACGTCCCGAATCCCTGCAACTGAACGACATCACCTTCATCGACTGTTCGGTCCGGTCCCGCACTGGCCTGAGGCATTTCGACAACTCCCCAAACCGAAGCTGAAGTCGTTGAATGACGCATCCCAAACAACAGTCGGTTACTATCGTCGATATAGCCAGTCGTGAGTCCACGGTTCAGCTCCGCCGTTTGCTGAGGATTATCGGCCAAAGCAACTAACGGCCCGCGGTCCGGAACCACTGCGCGGACAGGCTCATTGAGTCCCTGTAAGTCAGCAGTCCAGATGACAGGTGAGCTCTCAAAGTCATCTTCATAAGACATCCAACTGACATTGCCCTGTGACACGACCAGTGGCCCCAGTTTTGTTGAGCTTGTTTGATGGAGCTGAACAACGCCGTCAGGTCCCGCAAAGAATAACGTTGCTCCACCTCGATAGGTGGGACTTGTTCCATATTCGTACAGCCAAAAAACAACACCGTCATTGACCGGGGTCAATGAAGCCAATTCAAACCGCCGGTTGCTGTTAGACAAGTCGAATTCATAAACCGATTCTGCCCCATCGCCCGTTTCGTTCAGCGTCAGGACATGAAATATCCGCAGGTAGTCCCCGGTAATCCAATGCAAGCGTGTCCCATCGGTCACGATATTGAACGATACGGTTTGACGGGGACTTGGCGCAACCAACTCGGTTCCTGACGACGTGCCATCAGTCCGCCATAGACCATCAACACTTACCCCATCGCTGTTTAGTCCACTGCCTGTGAAGTAGACCTGACCGCCAAAGACAACCATGTCCTTGATCGAGGACACAGCGGATGTCACCTGTACCGTGCCTCCACTGGATCCGTCACTCTTCCAAAGTGATCCACCGGGCCCCGAAAAATACAAATCATTTCCCAGATACTTCGGATTGTTGAAGGTCACACCGTTGCCACTTCCCGGAGCCAGATCAGCGATACGAATGGTCCCGTTTGCCGTTCCGTCACTTCTCCACAGCTCCGTACCGAATCCGTCTCGCCCAGCGAATAGAAAGAAGTCACCGCTTGGATGCGGCATAATCCAGCCTGGGTACCATGATTCCACTGATCCAAGGGGCGTAATTGGTCCGCCTGATCTTGGCATTGTGCTGATTTGAGTACTGCCGTTGGGCTGTCGCGCATTGAGGATCACGAGACCGTTGAAGAACCCAATGATTTCGGCACGACCAGAGGTACTTGCAGCAATTTGATTGAGTTCGTTCTCCGCCAGACTTCCATTGAAGAACGTGACCGGATTCGCCGGTGGCCCCAGCCCGACTTGCACAAAAAGATCGTTCGCATCGCCAAAGAACCCGGATGTCCAGTCTGAGACTGTCCCCACGTTTGTACCCGGGTCAATATTCACGGCCGCGACTGGCGAGTCTTCAGACAAATAGATGAGGTAATCTTCAACTTCACCGGATGCAATGAGTCCGTCGCTCAAACCGGTCGCATCACTGGAAGCTGAAAGACGAAATCGAGCGTAGGTCTGACCTGCGACTGCTTCCGACGGAACGTCAAAGACAAGCGAGTTGAGGCCATTCCCGACAATCGCTGAGATGGAATGTTCACCGACATCCTGGAAGTCTCCGTCCTGGTTCCAGTCAAACCAGGCATCCACAAAGGGACTTTCAACTCCGCTGGTGTTGGTGACGTTGATCTCCACTGAATTCAGCCGACCAATGATCTGAGTCGGTGCCAGGCTAACACCGTCTTCGTCAGTCCCATCTCCGTCAGCATGAAGTGATGATTGGGCACTATTTTCCGCATCAATCGTTTCACCCAGGTGAAACCCGGGAATGGTTCCGTGTCTGGTGATGCTGGTACCATAGGTCAACGGCGCATCGCCAAAATCGTATTCGTCGCTCAGGATGTAACCATAGCCGACGTCTGTTTCAAGGATGGCATTGACCGGATTTGTCAGCCGCACTTTGAGATACTCTGTCGGTTCGATTTTCCTGTCACCGAGCACTTTGAAGGTGATGGATTTTGAACGCACGTCTCCAGGAATCCAGCTGATGGTTCCGGCGGCCGGAATATAGTCATTGTCACCAGCTGTCGCCGTTCCGTCGATGGTCTGATAATTGACAGTGACCGTCTGATCAGGTGTTCCAGTAATATCGACTCTGAAGGACATGGCACCAAAGCTACTGTTACCTTCCAGCACCGTCACATCGCGAATGACGAGCTTCGGAACTTCAGCAACACCCACAGTCACAGTTGCGGTGTCTGTCCCGCCAAAACCGTCGGAGATCGTGTAGTTGAACTGGTCTGAGCCGAAGTAATCGTAGGCTGGTTCGTAGGTCAAAGTACCGTCGATGTTGATGGATACCGTCCCATGCGAAGGCTGCGTGACGGAATCAATGCTCAGTTCATCTCCTTCAGGATCGAAATCTGCTCCGTTGCCATTGTCAGCCAGCACATCGAGAATCGTTGGCGTATTCCAGATGACATCGAACGCATCATCGAATGCCATCGGCGGTTGATTTCTTGAGATGCCGGCGAAGAGGTAGGCAGCGCCCTGGTTGACATTTTGGTTGTCGTCCCGGAACGCTCCGACGACAATTGTTTCACCGCTGACTGCCACCGACCACCCAAACGAATCCTGACTTGCGGGGGTCGGATTATCGATGCTGGCCGCCAGAACGGCGGACCCGCTGGCTAAATCATAAACATAGCTGCTGCCGGCTCTATACGCCCCCGTACTTTCTTCGCTGGCACCAATCACCACCGTTTGGCCATCGATTGCGACTGAGACTCCAAACTGGTCACCACTCTCGGGAGTCGGGTTGTTAATCGTGTCGCTTAACAACGCAGAACCATTGGAAAGGTCATAGACGTAAGCACTGCCGGCGTTGGGCGCACCTGTGTCATCCGCCTTGGCTCCGACAACAACGGTTTCGCCACTCACCGCCACGGACCAGCCAAATTGATCGGAGGCCGCCGGAGTTGGGTTGGTAAGGTTATCCGTCAGGACAGCTGAACCACTGGATAAGTCATACACGTACGCGATACCTGAATCGCTCGCCGCGGTATCATCTCCCAAAGCCCCCACCACAAGCGTATCGCCACTCAATGCCACCGAGTATCCGAATTGATCGCCATTTGAGGGTGAGGGATTTGGAACCGTTGCCTGCAACACCGCTGATCCGCCAGTCAGCGTATAGACATAGACACTGCCAGAGTCGCTGGCTCCGGTATCGTCTGCATATGCGCCGACGGCGATCATGTCTCCACTGACTGCCACAGACGAACCAAAAAAATCATTGAGGGCGGGAGAGGGATTGTCCAGGGTCGCCACCAAGACAGTGGATCCGCTGGATACGTCATACACATAAGCGCTCCCGGCGCGGGTCGCTCCGGCACCTTGAAATGGAGCACCAATGACAATCAAGTTGTTATCGACGGAGACACTTCTGCCAAATTGGGCGCCAGTACTGGGTAGTGGATTGTGAATCGTATCGGCAAGAAGCGGCGAACCACTGGTCAGGTCGAACAGATAGGCGCTACCTGAGTAGCTTGCCCCGGTATTGTCCTGAGGCGCTCCAACGAGCAGTGTGCTGCCGCTGATCGCAACCGAGAAGCCAAAATACTCTTCAATGGGCGGGGATGCCGTATTCAGTGATGCTGTTAGCACAGCGGCACCGCTCGACAGATCGTATACGTACGCGCCACCCGCCCCGGCCGCGTTGGTCGTATCGTCACGTGATCCGACCAAGATCGTTTGATTCTGAATAGCGACCGAAAACCCAAAGAACTCGTTGGTTGAAGGTACAGGATTGTTGATCGTTGCGAGCAACTGAACTGAATTACCAATGAGGTTGTATACGTACACGCTTCCTGCGTTGGACGCACCCGTGTCGTCGGTGTAAGCACCCACGACGAGCGTGTTACCATCGATCGATACGGCTTCGCCAAACCAGTCGTCGGCAGCGGGGCTGGGATTATCGATCGTCGCGGCTAAAGTTGCCGTCCCGCCGGAAAGCGTGTACAGGTAGGCGCTGCCTGCGTTGCTTGCTCCGGTATCGTCACCAATTGTGCCGATAACCATCCGATTACCGCTGACGGCAATTGCTTGACCAAACCTGTCTCCCGATGCCGGAGTCGGATTGTTGACGGTCGCGGTCAGGGTTGCCGAGCCGCCGGACACGTCATACACGTAGACACTACCGGCGTTGGTTGCTCCGGTGTCGTCGCTGGGTGCGCCGATAATTACGGTATTTCCGTCAATGGCGACGGTACTTCCGAACCCATCTCCCGATGCGGGAGCAGGATTGCCGATCGAAGCCGCGAGCACCGGCAGTCCGCTGGAGAGATCGAACAGATAGGCGCTTCCTGAATAGTTTGCACCGCTATTGTCGCCATTGGCTCCCACGACAAGCTTGTCACCGCTGATCGCAACGGAGAGTCCGAAATTGTCGCCAGCATCGGGAAATGGGTTATTGATGGTGGCAGCCAACGTGGCTACCCCGCCCGAAAGATCGAACACGTAAGCGCTGCCAGCGCCGCTGGCACCGGTATCATCAGAAAATGCGCCAACAACGACTCGGTTGCCACTGACCGCCACGGATGTCCCGAATTGATCAGAATCCGCGGGCGTGGGATTATTCAGCGTAAACAGGTGGTTTCCATTTACTGCATCGTAGATCTCCACCGCACCTGTACTATAAAAACCGCCAACATTAGCACTTGGTTTTCCTGACACGAAGTACTGGTCACTCGCAGCAACACTTGAACCTTCACTGGTATTCGGTTGCCCATTCTGACTGAACGGGAAGACGGTCCCAACCAAATCACCCGCCGACAGCAGAATTCTGGATTCCATCGCCTCTGCGCGGAAATCGGATCTGCGATGGCGGGCTGTTCGAAATGTCCCGCCGATTAGACTGCGGAGCTGAGCAACATATCGTGAGAGGGAATTTGACATTTCTGCTCAATTCTTAAACGACAACACAGTGAAATAGCGAAGCGATCGATTGTGATTTGCCCGCGCGATCAAAAAACACGGTCGAGAGTATCTCATGAATAGACTTGCCGACAGGAACGAACCCGGAACGCAGGTGCCCGAATCTCCGTAGTCAGTGGGTCGTTTCTTCCGGCCGGGTCAGTTGCTGGATCAGGTCGTGCACGTCCCAATGGTCGCGGGCTTCGATGATTTGGCTGTTTTCGAAGCGGGCGTGGGAGCTGCCTCGCAGCTTGACCCAGCGATTCGTCGCCTGAATGCCCAGGAATTCGGCGATGTGTTTCTTTTTCACCATCCAGTAAACAACGGTTGAATCGCCATCAACCAGCACCTTCTCGATGGTCAGCTTCAGTGGATTGAAGGCATTCAAAACCGCCTGCACTCGATCGCGCATGGCATCGCGGCCCACATGAGTCGCTCCTTCGGCCAGCAGCAGCACATTGGGAGCGACCAGTTCGTTGATCGCTTCGATCTCGCGTTTGTTAAAAATGCGTTCAAACCACTGTCGAGCCAGCGATTCGAGCATCATTCGAGTTTGTTCGCGAATGAAGGATTCGGCGGCGGGATGGACCGGTAGCGCGGAGTCCTCAATATACGCTTGCACAACATTCCTGAGTGTCTGGATGTTGACTGGGCCGCCCCGTTCCAGTTTCCGGATCAATCGATCCGTATAGCCGGATTTTTCTGCGGCTTGATCCTGAGTCCAGCGCCGGGACAGCCGTAGCTGTTTCAATCGAGCGCCGTCTACGAAGACGCTGTCTCCGTTAAAATTGTCTCCCAGGACCTGCATGCCTGCTCCCGCTAAGCTCAACTGATTTGGCTTGATTCGCCAGGACGAAAGGCAGAGAGCCTGAGTTGACTTTGCTCCCACCTGTAGTGTTAGTGGGGTTTGGGCCTTGTTTTTTGCGCAGAAACTTTCACTTCTTGAAAATTTAGAAAAAACACATGCCGGTGCCGGAGTAGCGCTACGCGGCCCGCAAATCACCCAACGCCCTTATAGATTCCTGGATGTGTGTGTTTAGGGAGAGACAAATATCGTGGGTTGGGACAAGCCGCTGAGCAATCGCGCCGGTGCCCCCCTGTGGACTGACCGAGTGATGCAACTCGATTCTGTTGGCGTGATGACAATGGTGATCGATTTTAGTTTGCGGAAGTCTGTGCGAAACGCATTTCGTCGCTCGGAAAGCAAGAGGCGACTTTCAAGCGAGTGCCATTCCGCGTTCCGCGGCAATTGCACAGCCTCGCCGTCAGCCCGTCTCACGAAGTCGTAAATCTCTATTCCAGAACTTCGCAGGCCGACCAGATTCGCAAGGGCACATCTCCGCCCCAGGTCACAAGCGAATCGTGTTCTTCCACAATCGCGCATTGCACATCGCCGATATGTAGAAACCCCATTTCTCGTTGTCCGATCACATCCCAGAGCCTCAGATCTCCATGGGTATCACAGGTCATCAGAAGCTCGTCGTGATTATAGAAGTCCGCACACTGAATCGTTGCGCGATGGCCGCGAATAACTGCGATGATCGACAGCGTGCCGGCATCGGCAATGTGAGTGGTGCCGTCGTCGCATCCAATGGCCAGAAGTTTGCCTGAGCGAGAAAGTGTCACGGCACTGAAGCGAACACCTTTCATGGAAAATGATTTCTGAAGTCCAAATGTGGAGGCGTTCAAGAACAGCAATTCTGACTCCGAAAGCACGATGATGGTGGATCCATCCTGGGTGAGACAAAGTCGCCCGGCATTCTCGTTCGGAAGCTGAATCTCTTTGAGCAACGTCCAGTCTGATGTACGAAATGCAAACAGACGATCATTAAACAGAGCGAAGAGCATGTCCTCATTCGCTGAAAACATCAGAGATCGCAGATTTTTATCTGGTTCCGGTAATTCGATCCGTGTCGCGGAGCTGACTGTGTTGGTTCCGGCAATGACTAATTCCGTCTGAGTTCCCACAGCGACGAGCGTTTCATTCGGTGACACGGCCATCGTTGCGTAGGAATCGAGTTCCGCGTCTCTGATGATCGTCTGATCGGCAGTCGCGTTTTTGCGAGATCGGTCTGCGAACAGATTGAACGTGACTACGGCTCCATTCGAGAGTCGCGCGATGCAGCGATTCGGGGCCGAGCGACTGTTTTGAAAACAGCAAATTCCCTTTGGATATCCGACAGCCGGGTTCTTCTTTGGACGCTCGCACAGCAAAATTTCACCGTTCGTGTTTGTGCTGATCAATTCATCATTCTCGACGAAGGCGAGACTCGTGATGCCGGAGCCGCCGGTCTCTACAACGACCGGTTTCAAAGCGAGATCTGGATCTGCCTGTCCATTCTCTTCAGTTGTCAAAGTTGACGAGTCGTCAGTCAAATCCCACAGGTAGATTAAACCATTGTCGCAGCCCGCCGCGTACTGACCACCGTCGGAGGAGATCGCCACATTGCGAATTCTGCCTCGAAGCTTCTCGTGAGATGCCAGGGTAATTCCGCCCGGAAACGTGATCCTCGCCACATTTACGGGATCAGCGACAACCAAATCTCTGCCGGACTCAGACAATGCAAACGTCGTGGCAAAAAAATCGGTCGGAATATCGAATGTCGGTTGAAAGGTGTTGAGATCCCACGCTCGAATGAATTGCTTGTTGTGTGGCCCTTGCTGGCGAAACACTGTTAGAAGATGTTTCTCGTCCGCTGAAAACGCCAATGATTCGTTGCGTGAACCGGTCGTCAGGCGATGTTGCAGTGTGCCATCGACGGAATGAACCAGCACGTCCTGATATCGCCCGGCCGTCGCGATCAGTTTGCCGGATGGCGAAAACGCCGCTGATTCCACTGTGTATTCGTGTCCAGTCAGTTGTTGCAGCACGCCTCCAGTTTCAAGGTCACGCAGCGCGACTGGATTGATTCCATCGACGACGTTTTCTCCGATCACAAAAGTCTTTTGGTTCTGGGAAACAGCGATTGCTGCCAACTGCGCATTGACTTTGAAATCAGCCAGCGATTCCTCCGCATTCAGGTCTCCGCGCCGGATCAATCCATCATCACCAACGGACACGTATTGCGTGGACCCCGGCAACACAGCAACTTCGCGCGCAGCATCCGAGTGTGCCTTGAATCTGCGAATTCTCACAGGACGCGAAAGTTTATCCAGCAATCGCCATTCAAACCCTGCCAGTTCCGGATGATCGCCGTTCGGTCCGTATCTGGCCAGCAGCTCTCGTGATCGATCGATGTCGCCCTGTGCATAGGCACGGTAAGCGTTCGAGATGTCTGCATCGTAAATGTTGTGTTCCAGGGTGCGCTGACTTGTGACAAGATCTTCATTCAATTCAGAAAGTCGCTGATTGCTGCTGCTGAGTTTTTCATTCAATCCCGTCAGTCTGTGTGAAACAATCCACTGAATCAGGATGATTGACAATATGGATGCCGACAGGCTTGTCACAGCGACGATGGTCAGACGAGGATAGCGCGATATCCATTGAAGAGTGTGGTCAATCAGTCCCGGAGATTTTGCTCGGACGGATCTGCCACCCGTAAAGCGACGCAGGTCATACTCAAATTCGGCTGCAGACTGATAACGTTTTGCCGGATTCCGCGCCATGGCTTTCAGGATGATGGCCTCCAGGTCACGCGGAATATCGCGGCGAAACCGGGACGGAGGTGTCAGCAGCCCTTCCGACACCTCACGCAGGACCTGCATACTTGTGCCGACATATGGACGCTTGCCGGTTGCCAGTGCGTACAGCGTCGCGCCCAGCGAATAAATGTCAGAACGGTGATCGACCATGCGATGATCGCCCACCGCCTGTTCTGGACTCATGTAGGCCGGAG
This sequence comes from Planctomycetaceae bacterium, assembly GCA_020426105.1. GTDB lineage: Bacteria > Planctomycetota > Planctomycetia > Planctomycetales > Planctomycetaceae > SXXK01. The sequence continues at coordinate 2,466 of JAGQQS010000001.1, read as the reverse complement.
TTCCCATGATGTCTCCGCTGGCGGTGAGCGTTGCATGGCCTTCTCCAATCGACGCCAGACCAAAATCAGTCAGCCAGACTTTTCCCTGTGTATCCAGCAGCAGGTTGGAAGGTTTGACGTCACGGTGGATGATATTCGATTGATGCGCAGCCTCCAGGGCGCCAGCGACATCCGCTGTTAAACGGGCAATCGTACTGAAATAATCATTCTTGCGCTGCGCCGCTTCGAAACATTCCGCTGCCGCAGCCCGAACATCTGACCGCTGTGAAATTATTTCGGACAACGTCACGCCGTCGATCAGTTTCATGACGAGGAATGGAGTGTCATTCGCTGCGCCAACACTGTATAGCGGAACAATGTGCGGATGATCGAGAGACGCAATTGCCCGCGATTCACGATCAAACCTTTGCCGGTGCTGTGTGTTCAGAGTCGTTCGTGCATTCAGAATCTTGACAGCAACACGCTCGTTGTCGCTGATCCGAATCGCCTCATAGACTGTCCCCATGCCGCCTCGACCGATGACCTGACGAATTCGGTAGCCAGACCCGAATGATTCAGGATCGAATTCAGGCGACTGTAAGCTTCCGGAATCGGGTGGCAGATCATGCGCACTGCCAAAAAGCTGATCGACGGTCTTGTTCTGAGCGACAAATTGCAGAAGCTCAGCGCGATACTGGGGCCACTGAGCAATAAAATCCTCCGGGTTCCCCGAATACCCGGAATCCAGTGCCTCCAGGTAAATTGCGATGACGTCGTCCAGTGACTGCGAGTTCGAGTCTGTCATGCGTGCGGTTCCCCAAGGTCAGCAACCATCGATGCCGGCAGTTGCTCATGCAGTAAGGCGAGCCCTCGCCGCAATCGACCGGCAACACAGCCAGGACTGACGTCTTGACGAGAAGCAATCTCGGCGAGTTTCATACCTTCCAGAAATCGCATCTCAAGGACTGAACGGAATTCGGCCGGCAATTGCTCAAGCGCAGCGGCAACACACAGAGCGGCTTCGCCAACTATCAATTTCGATGCGGGGCTTGACTCCCCCTGACCAGCCGACGTCCAGACAAACGATAACCCGGACAAGCTATCTTCGATCCGAGTCTCACGCCGAACATCACGTTTCATTCCCATGTGCTCTTCACGGATCTTCCAGATATTGCGCTCCAGAATCGTTTGCAGCCAGCATAACAATTCGGGATAGCTTCGACCGCGAAATGACGGAAGTGCGGCGTGCGCGTCCATGCAGGTCATCTGCACAACATCTGAGGCATCACATCGCTGCCGCAAAAAGCGATCCAGATGACGATTTGCCGCGATCCGGATCAACGGGCGACAAACAAGAAGCAGTCGCTCCTGGGCGGCGTCATCCCCGCCGACTGCCTTAAAAATGACAGAACTATCAAGGTTTGATACCATCAGGAGGACGCCTTCCTGTTCGATCTGCGGGATGACCATGCGTGTTTCGCCGTTTCTGTACTGACGAAACATCCGCATTTTGCACGACTCACTGCACCCTGACTCCGCAGCAAGCCATGATGAAGTCTATTTCCCCAGAATCCAGGCAAACAGCCCCCGCGCCAGATGCATGCGGTTTTCGGCCTGCTGAAACACTATACTCTGCGCACCATCCATGACGCCATCGGTGACTTCGAGTCCGCGTTTCGCCGGCAGATCATGCATGAACCGCGCCTGTTTGGGAGCCGCCTTCATTAGTTCCTCATTCACCTGAAAATCAGTAAACGCCTTCATCCGCCGCACAGCATCTTCTTCCTGTCCCATGCTGGCCCAGACATCGGTATAAACGACGTCGGCGGTCGCCACAGCTTCAATCGCGGAATGCACCTGCTGCACCTGATGCTGTGGATAGCGGCGGCTCAGTTCATGCAGGAAGGCACTGGAGAATTCGAATCCGCGCGGAGCGGCCAGCGTCATTTTCATACCGGCCATCGCCGAGGCGATCGCCAGCGACATCGCCACATTATTTCCGTCGCCGACGAATACCAGGTGCACATTGGAGAGTGCTCCAATGCACTCCTGTATCGTCAGCAGGTCAGTCAGCGCCTGGCAGGGATGTCGCTCATCAGAGAGCCCATTAATGACAGGACAACTGGCGTAGCTGGCAAAATCCTCGATGAGTTGATGCGAAAAAGTTCGCATCGTAATGACGTCACTGAATGAACTCAGGACTTTCGCAATGTCCTGCAGCGACTCCCTGCCGTTCAGTCCGGCTTCGGCTGTCGTGAGGAAAATACCGGACCCACCCAGATGAATCATTGCAGCCTCAAAACTGTTTCGAGTCCGCAATGAAGGTTTCTCAAACAGCTGTGCCAGAACGCGTCCCTGCAGCAGCGGTGGCCGATCCCCTTTCTTAAACAAGGCCTTCAGATCGGCCGCGCGCGCCAGGACGGCAAAAAGGTCAGCCGGATTCAGATCATAGAGAGAAGTCAGATGCTTCATCGTACGGCATCGGTA
>JAGQQS010000277.1 GCA_020426105.1 Planctomycetaceae bacterium | reverse complement strand
AGATCAGTGTTCCGCGCAGCGAATGTTGTTAACACTTATCTGCGCTGATCTCCACTAATCACAATCATTGACAAAATTGGTTTCTGGAAACATCTACCGCGGCCAAGTCTGTACAGCATGCAGAGATGCCCTTCAATTTTGGTGTCTCTTCGTGTTTTTCGTGGCTACCTGATCAATGCCAGGAGTTCTTCGGCCGACAGGCGACCGGTGGTATCGGTGCCTTCCAGCAGACTGTCGGCGAGATCGCGTTTGGTGGCGTGCAGGGCGAGGATTTTGTCTTCGATCGTGCCACGTGTAATGAAGCGGTAAATCGTCACCGGCCGTACCTGCCCCATGCGATGCGCGCGGTCGGCGGCCTGGTCTTCCACGGCTGGATTCCACCATGGATCCATGTGCAGCACGTAGTCGGCGGCGGTGAGATTTAGTCCTGTGCCGCCCGCTTTCAGACTGATCAAAAACACATCGCCTTCACCGTTTTGAAAGGCCTCAACGGCTTTCTTTCGGTCCTTCATCGACGTGGAACCGTCGAGATATTGGTACGCGATGTTCTTACGTTCCAGTTCGGTGCGCAGGATCGCCAGGTGATCCACAAACTGACTGAATACCAGCGCTTTGTGTTTGTTCTCGATCAGTTCATCAATCGTCTCGGAAAACGCAGTCAGTTTTGCACCCGGCAGTTTACATTCCGGCAACAGCAAGCTCGGATGACAGCAGGCACGACGAAGACGCATGATCTCTGCAAGAATTCTCACATGCTGACCGCGAGCATCGTCGGTCTTCTTCGTGAGCTCCTTGACGGCTCGCCGCCGCGCGGCTTCGTAAAGCAGGGCTTCATCGTCAGGCAATGTGACGGGGACTATCACTTCCGTGCGTGGAGGCAGTTCGCTGAGCACCTGAGTTTTTGTACGCCGCAGCAAGAACGGCTGCACCAGGCGTTTGAGTTGCTGGCTGACTTCGCGGTTGTGGTCGCGTTCAATTGGCAGAGCAAATCGCTGATGAAAATGTTCGATCGAACCCAGCAGTCCTGGATTGATGAACTGAAACAGGTTCCACAATTCGCCGAGATGATTTTCGATCGGTGTACCGGTAAGGATCAGGCGGAAGTCGGCGGTCAGCGACATCGCCGCCTGCGACCGTTTCGTGAGCGTGTTTTTGATGGCCTGTGCTTCATCAAGAATTGCCGTGGTCCACTGAACGGGTTGTAATCGTTCGGCTTCTGTATGCAGCAGGCCGTAACTCACGATCACGACATCGCGCGGTCCAAGGTCAGTGAAGAACGCATCACGGTCGCCCGCGCCAAACATGCGTGGAGTCAGCGTTGGCGCGAAGCGATGCAGCTCAGCTTCCCAGTTGAAGCAGACAGACATGGGTGCGATGACCAGTGCGGGGCCGTCGGCACCGCGTCGCAGCAGCAGCGCGATCGCCTGCAGCGTTTTGCCCAATCCCATATCGTCGGCCAGACACGCGCCAGCGCCCCAGTGAGCCAGGCGGCAGAGCCAGCGAAAACCTTCGATCTGGTAATCCCGCAATTCAGCGTTGAGCGTTGACGGCACCTCAGCGACAACATCGCCTGCATCCTGAATGCGCTTAAGGCACGCCTTCCAGTGCTTGTCGGACTTGAGCGTACACCATTCGTCGATGTCGCTGAACGCCGACGCTCGGATTTGAGGAAACCTCAGCGTGTCGCCTTTGCGTTCACCGTATGCAGCGATAGCCGCGATTCGTTTACGAAGCTGTTCCGTCAGAGCCAGAAATCGACCGTCATTCATCTGGACGAACCGACCGGGGCTGGCGGAAACCAGATCCACGAGCTTCATGAAATCCATCTGCAGCAGTTCATCGACGACCACTTCACCGGACGCCGCGAACCAATCCTTGTCGCGTTCGATTTTGACTCGAAGTTGCTTTTCTGTCACTGAACCAGCCATTCGGAGTGACTGACCCTGCGGCCAGTGGACGACCAGTTTGCCTGCTTCGCGAAGTGGTTCAATCTGCAGCAGCATGTCCAGCGCATCGTCGGCGAAGGAAAATTCTGCGGCGGACAATTTGCCGTCGCTGTCGTTGGCAAGCGCTGGACACGCCGCCATAATTTCCTGAGCCAGTTTGAGTTCACGCTTCAGATTGCGGTGTGTCGAAACGGATTCTCCCCGTATCTCGGCAAAAATGTTCTCGCCGCCTTGTCCCGGCGGGAAATACGGCCCGCTGTCACCAAACGGCTGCACAAAAAACTCCGCTCGCAAACCCGCGTGAAACGGCAACAAATGCAGATGCGGACGTGGCTCCGCATCGACGGACTTCACGTTCTCCCCTGCTTCGTCCTTGCCAAATGAAATATCCGACTGGACCGACAACAGTGTAGACAGTGCCTTCGCCGTGGCCAGCACTTCGGCTTCCCCGCTTTTCGGAACATCCAGTGCACCTTCGAGGACGCCAGCGAGTTTCATTTGCTCCTTCGTGAACGAGACGACGACAAGGCGTTGTGCTCCGTCTTTGATGACGACAAGGCTGTTTTCACCGTAAGGCTGTGGATCCAGTTCCAGTCGCAGTCCGGAATCATTGCGTTGAATCACCAATTGCGGACGCCTGGATGCGATTTCCATTGGCTGCGTTCGATTGCCTTCGGTAAAGACCAGCGGATGGCCAATGAGTGCTGGCAGGGCGTCAGCAGTGAAGTTGTAAACGGTTTCCGTGTATTTGTAGTATCCCGTTGAGACTTCCGAAGCTTTGATGCATCGGCACACAGCTCGGTCCTGTTCGGTCAGAAATGCGAACTCTGGTTGTGAATAGTTCTTGTACAGTCGTTCCAGCGACACCGGTCTTCCGCCGGTCCATGATCCTTTCGAAAGTTTTTGGATGATCGGTCGAGGATAGGCGTACCCGGACGTGTTCGAAATTCTGACATCGAGTTCCCAGACCATTCGTTCGTCATACGCCGAACTGATATCTGAAGATTTTGACCGAAGCGGATTACCGTCAACGACCTGACGCAGCGATTCGAGTTTTCGTTTCCAGAGCGACGTTTGTTCAATCCACGTCAGCATGGGAAACGTGCCGAGTTTCGCGTGGCGCGTCCCTTGCTGAGCTTTCGCTTCAGAGCCGCTACCAACCAGGGTGGCTCCGTCTTCGCAGAGGGCTGCGAGCCAATTCATGCCGAGCTGATCGAAGTGGCTGCCCGTGGCCTTCAGCGAGCGAGGAAATGCAGATTGTTCGGAAGGCATAAACCATTGATTGAGGTGCCTGGCAATCACTTGAACGAGCGGGACGTTATATTCCAGCGTGCTGCAAAGAACTCCCTTGAATCTTTCCTTTGTCGTGGCTGACGGCGAATCTCCGTAATTGGTTGCAGCCAGCATCAGGGTCGGAATGTCTCTCCATTCTTCCGGCCAGACTTTTGCCGCAGCCGCACCCAGGGCTTTCACTTTGGCGCGAGAAGAGGAGTCGTTCTTTCGCAGGATAAGCAGAATATGCATCAGTCCAGGCAGGTCGGGCAACACGACCGCTGTCTTCCCTGTGTGCTTTGTGAGTTGGCGGGCCAGTTCTTCAAACGTTGCCTCGACTGAGTCGAATTCTCCAGTCAAAAAAGCCAGGCAGCCTTTGGCGACGGGACTCGCAGGCGATCCCGAATCAGCAAGCTTCCTGAGTCCGTCGAGATCTCCACACACGGCGAGAAGTTTGACCCACCAGTCAGCAACAATGCCCGACAATGGAGTGTGCAATTCCGCATAGTCACGAAACGCCTGAATCGCCAGAGCTGATCCTTTTCCTTCGACAATTGCCCTGCGTGCCTCGCCCACGACATATGCCGCCTGAAGTTCGACCGGAGTCCGTTCATATAGAACTTTGTTAAACGGATTCAGCAGGCCAAGGTTCCTCATCAATGGAGGCGCGTCTGCGAGAACTGTAGTGGCGGCGTCAAACGCCGTAACATCACCGCGATAGAAAGCAATCCTCGCCCGACGCCTGGCCGTCTGAAACGCGGCATCGCGGGAATGAACCTGCATGTCCCTTTCCAGCCGCTCTCTGAGAGGCTCAATCGCTGCGATGATCGTTTCAAGATTTCCGTTGAGCGTGGACTGCTGTACGACGAAATCCAGAAAGCGATAGTCAATCGCAACGAGTACAAATGATTGGGTTCCGGAATTGACGAGCTTTCGGTCACGAAGAGAATTTAATTCGTCCCTGATCATGACTTGCGTCAGGCTTCGGTTTTTTTTAGCAGCGGAATCCCAACCACACAACTTTAGAATACTCTGGAGAGTGCTGATGGTGATATCAGTCTCACAGATCGCCAGCACCTGAAGGATCTTGACGCTCAGAGGAGTGAGATCCGGATTTATCATCGTGATGTTGTCGCTCATGCGTTTGTTCAGTTCTTCTTCGAATGCTTTGCGGATTTTGTCGATTGCCTGTTGTTTTTGGGGGACGTCATTGTCGATGCCTTCGGAGCACCGGACTTCTGCTTTGCGTTTTATGTCTTCGCGTCGGGCGATTTAGCTCCTTCGCGGCAGTCTCTTTCAGCGGCAGCGCGACCGATCCAAGCCCTGCGACTTCCAACCCAGGCAGAGCAAACGGCACCGTTCCATTAGCGCAATAATTCGTCGGCCGATCGACGGCAGCATACGTGGCCGACATCTCTGCCTGAAGTGTTTTCATTGATGTGCCCATTGTGGGAGTTTGGGTTTCGGAATGCGAATATGAACGACCGCGAACGGACCGCATTCTGACAGAGACAGACCTGAGTTTCGAGCACAGGCATTTGCTCAGATTCTGACGTAAATCCGGGCAAATGTCGGCGTCTGTTTGGCGGAACAATTGGAGGGTTCATGACCGAATTCAGACCTCGAAGTCATCGGCTCGATCATCTTCAGCAGTGAATTTGGAACTT
>JAGQQS010000276.1 GCA_020426105.1 Planctomycetaceae bacterium | reverse complement strand
GCAGACTGCCAGGAACAGGAATTTTCTGCGTCGTTACTAACTCTCGGGAGGATTCCCACGGGCCAAGGATCAACGATTGATCTTTTCCGAGGACAACATTAACACCAGCGCTGTGAACTTTGCGACCGGACAACTTATTAGTCTTTCTGGAGTTGTCGATCTCAGCATACTCTGCGTTCACGGCCAGCTTCACACTTTGATTCTGTTCGATGGTGCCCGTTGCCAGAATCGTCGCCCCAACAAACCGATTTGACCTGTTGCCTGCAGCATCGACTGACGTCCGATCGGAATCAACAGATTCAATCAACTCAATCGGATTGACCAGCGTTGGAGGACTCTTCGTGAAATCCATCTCCTCCCCATGTTGATAACGAATCTGAACTCCAGGGGACAGCAACAGTTGAGTTTCTGAAAGGACTTTGCTCTTGCTCACTTTGCCGAGATCGTCCAGGAAGCGTGTAATCTCTTCCGTTGACTGCACAATCTCGTTTTCATTCGGCGAACTGACCGCAGGCTCTGCCGAATCGGTACCCGTTTGCTTCCCATACAATTCTGCGAACGCTGATCTGGTTGCCCGATTGCCATTGAGTTCGAAAAACCTGACACGAAGTGCAATCTGCGTCTGGCTTGCCGCATCGGTATTTGCCGCATCCTGTGATTGTTCAGACTGCCCATAGAGGCATTGACAGTTTGCCAGGACTAACACCACAGCAAAAAACGAGTTGCGATGCATCACCATAGAAATCTTCCCGCGGACCAAGTCAACCGAATTCGTACCGGACGCAGGAAAGTAAATTTCGGCGAAGTAATGAATCGGGGTCAATAGCGGCCAACAGGGGCAGCTATTCGCTTACGTCAGAAACACGTCGGTTTGAAATTCAATCGGTTGTTTCTTCCGACACGCAATTGTTCTCGCGGATTACGCCGATCTGTAGAATGCGTCGCATGGGGACTACCAGACTTCATATAGGCGCACAGTGACGTTTTCAATAATCGTCAACTGCAATTCATCATTCGGCGACAGTGACTCGTAAACGCCTTCCTTCAGGACCAACTGCTCAACTTTCCGCGCGAACGGATCGACAATCCAGTACTCCGGAACGCCAGCCATCTGATACCGCGCTCGTTTGATTTGGCGGTCGCGGGATTCAGTGGAATGCGACAGGATCTCGATCACAAGATCAGGCGTCCCCTGAATTCTGCTGGGCGTGATAATGTGTTGTCGCTCATTCAGCACAACCACCAGATCCGGCTGAACAATATCATGTGCAAAGAGTTGAACATCGTACGGTGCATTGATGACGACGCCTCGTTTTGTCAGCTCAATCTGAGCATAGAGCAAAAACTGCAGCCGTCGTGAAACGGCCTGGTGATAAGTACTCGGAGCCGGATTGACGTAATGCACTCCGTCAATGATCTCATGCTGACAGCCGTCTTCCGGAATCTGAGCATAATCTTCATACGTCAACTTCGGACGATCAGTCGTTTCCGTTGCCATGACATACCTGCGTCCACTATGAATTCATCGATCCTTTCGGAGCGGGAATTCTACCGTCAGGCGAAGTCGATCACCAGCAGAAAACCTCGGGACAACCCTTTCAACGGTGCATCCACCTGATGAGAGGCTGCTTCAGTTTGTCGAAGGCATGCACGCAGAAAATACCTGCCCGCGACCGGCTTGCCCGGCAGTCGCGAAGATTTGAGATCAGCAGATGTTTGAAGCTGGACATTCAACAAACGTCATGCAAAAGGTCCGCCGGGGGCGGCGAGGGCATTGATTTGGCGACAGTGGGCGGGATTGGTTTCCAGCGCGGGGGCAAGATGGGCCTTAAGGCGCGCATCAATGAACATCGGACCTCGACAACCCCAGTGATGGGTCAATAAACAACAGATTACTCTCCTTTCACTTTCGGATTGTAGGGATCGACTTCCAATAGAAATCTTTGGAGGACCCTTGAGTTCGCAGTTTTCGGCACTGGATCATACGGCCTGGGCGGGGCCGAAGCTTGTTCCGATATAAGAAGAAGGACCAGATAGACACCGGGTCGCAGCAGCGTCCCGCTCGTTTTCCAGGCAATTTCATCCGCGTCGATGCGATCCATCGTTCCGAGAAGTGAATGAATCGTTTTCTCTCCGGGATTGAGCCACGATCTGCAAACGATATTCACGTGAATCACCGGGCGCACTTTTTTCTGATTCTCGATGCGTATTTGCTCCAGCTGTTCCTTTGGCAATGAAATCGACTGGCCCTGAGTCAACGGGACGGCCCAGTATGTCGGGTCGAGTTTTATGCGTCCGCTCACCTGGAATGAGTCGCCCGCTCCCACATGCGGACGGTCAACTATGGCATCATCTGCGTTGATCAACACATCGAGAAACTCTGTGTGAGTGTCAGCAACAACTTCACGCAGTACTTCTGGCGGCTCGGCCCGAGAGTAGTCATACCAATCCACACGAAACCAGCCATATCCACAGACCGCAACGACGATCAATAGGCCCAATGTCCATGCACTGCGGCGGAGCCAACCAGAATCGATCATAGGGACATCCAAATGGTTGAGCGATGTTGCCCGGAAATTCAACACCCCAACTGCGCGACGCCGCTGAAGTGCGTTCAAATCAGGCGCATCCGTGCTTCACGGCAACTCAGAATTCTCCGACCACATCACCGCTGGCGCGCGAGCCAAGAGCCCACCAGACTTCGAAACCGATATTTGATGAGACAAACACTACTGCTCCATCCGCCATCAGCACATTAACTCCGCCGGGATGCAGGCTGGTCGCCGGATACGGTCCCCTGTCTGGCCACGGCCCGTTGATAAAGGCCCAATTGTTGGGGGGCACAATATGGTTGTACCATGAGCCTTCTCCAGGAAAACTTTGTGACCCAAAATGACCAACACCCGTTGGGTAGACGGCTTGGGATTGGTTATTCTGGTCCATACACCACGCAGCCAATTCTCGCTCCTGGCCGGGGACGAACTCCAATGGGGTTTGCCAGAGATAACGCAAAGGATTCTGCCGCCCAGCCTCAACCGAAGGATACTCGGCGTACCGCCAAACCATTTGAAGTCGTTCTGAGAAGAGGGCAGTTGTGGAGAGTCCGTCTGTGAAATCACGAAAAGTGCGAGTCGGAATACTCTTTACTTCAAACGGCCCGTTGGGAGGTGCGATCGCTGAACCTCCATTCAGGAAATAACTGACATTGCCATGAGATGGCTCTAAGTAAGAGTCATCCGGGCACAGGTAAACGCTAGGCGTGGTGAACCACGCCCCTATATTTGCTTCGTCTTCCATCGCATCATACAATCCCTGTTGTTCCACGTTGGGAAGGAGTTTTCGCAGGGGTTGGAGAGAAAAAGGCAGTTTGCCGGAGAATGCATGAAAGTTGTGGGTCGCAATGCCGATTTGATGCAGATTATTCCGGCACTGCATGAGACGTGCCGATCCTCGCGCCGATTGAACGGCAGGCAACAGCAACGCCATGAGTGCGGTGATCAATCCCAGCACAACCATCAATTCAACCAAGGTCACACCAGATCGCGGGTGTCGTTGGGGTCTCATCGGCTGTACCCTCAATCTTGATTCACTTGATTTAACACTTGCCCTGCACGCGGATCTGCAGCAGCGTGCAGTGAACTGTTTTAATCTGACAAGTTATCAGAATCGAGGCGATCCGTAGGCGACAGACTCGATGGTATCCATGTCCTGACTCCAGTTGTAGTCCCACCTTGGCATAAGGCTAATGCTGTTGGCGTCTTTGGCCGTGAGAGAATACGAAACGCCTTGGGTGACAGCGACATCGACTTCGTGGTATGTCAAACCCCAGGGAACGTTCGCGGGTCTGGCTGGCTGTACTGCCACTTCATGTGCTATCGGATCCTGGACTGACTGATCAGTCCCTGTAATATGGCATTTGATTGTCAGAGTGGGATCTTCCCAGAACTGAACCTTGATGGCCGTTGGCGGAGTCGGAGCAGGCGCCGAACCACTTCCCGTGCAACCGCACAACGCCAAGATCACAATGGTCTTCAAGAAAAGACTTCTCGGCAGAAAGTCGCGCCTGTCGGAGATCCGTTTATTCGGAGCAGCGATCGACAATTCACTATATCCGCTGTCACTTAAGTCTGTCTTTTACTTGTCATAAGAAATACCTTGCCTGTCTATTGGTTGTAGAAGATTACTCCCGACGTGCATCGCATGGAATGTATTAAGTGGGAGGGCGTACGTCAATCATTTGAAGCAACAAACAGGGGTTACTCAGCAGATTCCATGCAACGGTCCGCCCGGAGCGGCGAGGGCATCGACTTTGCGGCAGGTGGCGGGATCGGTTTCCAGCGCGGGGGCCAGATGCGCTTTCAGGCGCGCATCGATCATCATCGGACCTCGACAGCCCCAGTGCTTGTGCTCGTTAAATGCATGCACACCAAAAATATCGGCCGCGGGATTGCTTCGTGTAAAGGTTACCCACAAAAAATTGCTTAACGATTCGCCACAAAACCTGGCATCATCCACGAGCACAATTAAAGGGAAACCGGTCAGAACACCTGGCTCAAGCTGCTGCAGCGCATCGCACAGAATCTGGGGAGCAGGATCGTCTTCGTGCGGCCCCACGGACCATTTTGGTCCTGAGATCGCCAGTATCCCAGGCTGACAGACGGTGGGTGCTGCAAACCCGTCCGGCAGTCGAAGTTGCGAAGGGGCTTCCGTGGCCAGTGTTCGCTGCACGGGGCCGGCCGCCGCCATGACAAGTTTCGATCCACAGTTCAGACCGCTGCCGCTGTAGTCGAGCGTGTCGATCGTCGTGCGAGTCTGAAAATGCAGATCGCGACTCAGATCAATCCGCTGCAGTACGTGCTGCAGAAACGCGGCTTTGTCGTGGATGTCCAATTTTGGATCATCTTCTTTCGCAGCGATGATCAGATACTTGGCGAGCGACAATTGGCCCTGTCCCAGAATCGCGTTGGCGTTCGTCAGCAATTCCTGCGGAGTTCGTTCGGCACCATACGGAACATAACGTTCACTGCCAATCGCCAGCAACAGTGGATGGACGCCAGCCTCATCAACGGCGTGAACGGCATGCACGCCGGGCAGCACCGCAGGAATCGCAGGCCCGGTGAGTTCGTGGATCAGGGCTCCAAAGATTGAATCTTCCTGAGGCGGCCGACCGACAACGGTGAACGGCCAGATGGCGTCGCGGCGATGATACACGGCATCGACGTTTACGACGGGAAAATCATGGGCGAGGCTGTAGTATCCCAGATGGTCTCCAAACGGGCCTTCCGGCAAGACACGATCCGGATCGATGGTGCCGGAGATACAGAAGTCCGCGTCGGCACAGATCATCGGGCCATCGTTACGGCGAATCATGCGGAGAGCGCGACGTGACAAGGCACCGGCAAATGCAACTTCCGGAATGCCGTCCGGAAGCGGCATCACCGCGGCGACGGCCAGCGAAGGTGGTCCTCCGACAAGGATGTTGACGCGCAACGGCTGACCTTTGCGAATCGCCGCCGCGTGGTGAAATCCGATACTGCGATGGATCTGATAATGCAACCCGACTTCTTTGTCCGGCTGGTATTGATTGCCGCTGATTTGGACGCGGTACATGCCGAGATTTGAATGCACATAGCCGGGTCGATCCGGATGTTCGGTGTACACCTGCGGCAGCGTGATGAAGGCGCCACCATCTTTCGGCCAGCATTTGAGCTGCGGTAGTTTGCTGAGCGACGTTGTACATTCCATGACGGGGCCCGTACGGCGATTCGCACAGCGCATGGAGATCAGCGTCCGCAGCATCGACGGAATCCGCACGGGATTCTTCAAGGCAAACAACGGATCTTTCTTCGACTGCACCAGCGTTTCGACGCCGCGGAGCGCATCCCTAAAAATAAACTTCGCGCGCTCCAGAGTGCCGAAGAGATTGCTCACCATGGGAAACCGGCAATCGACGACGTTTTCAAACAGGATTGCTGGTCCACCGCGTTCACAAACGCGACGGTGGATCTCTGCCGCCTCCAGGTCCGCATTCACCGGAACCTTTAGTCGTAATAGCTGACCGTGGCGTTCCAGATCGCGGACACATTCCTGAAGACTGTTGTATCCCATGATTTACACGCCAAGATCCCGTTCAATCCGATCCATCCGCTGCTGCAATGCGTCCAGTGCATTCTGGAGTGTAGACACGTGCGACGTGATTTCACGAAGTTGTGTCTGCAATCCGTGCAATAAGGCAGAATCAATTCCCGATGCGGGTGCGGCGGAGGTCTGAGCAGACGCAGCAGCCACGGGCCGCGCGGGTGCCGTCGGCGCGGCGGGTGCCGCAGGTTCGTCGTCGGCTGGCAGGCTGGCCGCC
>JAGQQS010000275.1 GCA_020426105.1 Planctomycetaceae bacterium | reverse complement strand
GAAGAAGTGACGGACCAGACGATGTATGATCAGATGGCCGCCGTTGTCAGTGCTGAAGAATATGCCTCGAACTTGTACACCCGTTTGACGAAATGTCTCGAAAGTATCCAGCGAGACGCGGTGAAGGCGTTCGAAATTGTGCCGGCACCCACAGACTCCAGAGAGATCGAAGTACTTGTAGATATACAAGATATTGTACTTGAGTAAAACTTTAGCGCAAAATCGGCGATTTGATTTACAGGCGAAGTTCTCTTGACTAATCTTCCCGCCGTTGCTCGCTGACACTTTGGAAGTGAATCAGCGACGAATCCGCCTGAAGGGGGCGATTAAGGATTTTTGATATCGGTGCTGGCTTGGTGCCACTCGATGTCAGTCAGCCGAAGGAATCGGTTGTGATCTGCGGAAAGGACTCTGCCATGCCAGCCTACACGTCATCACGAATTGATGATTCCAGCGCGCATCGCCTGTCACGACCTCAGGCGCAATTTGTTTCCGGCCCGCTTCGAATTTGAGACATCGCATTTCGCTGTGTCCATTCAGTTTGCATTGCCAGGGAGGGAACCTGTTCATGAGCACTCAAAAACCATTGGTCGGTATCACCGGAGATTTTCGTCCGGAGCGTTACAACGGGGCGGCTTTAACATGGTTCAATACGGGATACTACGACAGTGTCACTGCCGCCGGCGGAATTCCAGTGCTCCTGCCCCCGCTGGAGAGCGATGATGACTTAAATCGGATCATGGAGAACGTTCATGGCGTCGTGATCTCGGGTTGCAATCTCGATCTCGATCCGACGAGGCTAAAGATGCATGTGCATCCTTCTGTAAAAGTGATGCCAAAGCGGCGCGAGGACTTTGACCGGCGAGTCGCAGAGTTGGCGATTAAGCGCCGCCTGCCGATTCTGGCGATTGGTTCCGGGATGCAGCTGGTCAATGCACTGTGTGGCGGAACCCTGTATCAGCATATTCCGGAAGAAGTTCCCCGCGCATTGCATCATCGTGACCCTGTCGAACAGAACCTGCGGCACGTTCTTGAGATTGTTCCGGGGACGCGAGTGGATGCTATCTATGGCCCGGGAGAAGTTCGGGTCAACAGTACGCATCACATGGCCGTCAAGAATCTGTCGTCACGATTCCGTGTCAGTGCCACCTGCCCGGACGGCGTCATTGAGGCCTACGAGTCGATTGAAGAGGACTGGTTCTGTCTGGGAGTTCAGTGGCATCCGGAAAGCAGTACCGCTTCGGCTCTCGACCTGCAGATTTTCGAAGCCTTCATCGACGCTGCCACGAAAGAGGCCGCTCCGGCCGACATCATCCCGATGAACGATATGTTCCGGCGTGCGGCGTAATTTCTTTCCGTATCGAGTGTGATCGTCATCCACGTGGCCAGGTCGATTGATCTGGCCATGTGTGTTTCGTTAATACAGCAGTCACTTAGGCAAGCGGCAGATGGATTCTCACCTGCTCCTGTGGTGGACGAGGCCACGCGTTAACGGAATTTGCTGGCTCAAAGGACTCGTGGGCTCGTCCACTACGGTAACTTCTCATCTGCAGGTCACTAACGTATCCTGCGTTCCGCTACGGTGCGAATTTCTTCCCGAGTTACAAGATTATTTCCATCGTGGTCAAAGCGGCTAAAGGAGTTTCGCACAGCGATTGGCGCTTCGCTGCGTGCCACGACCCCGTCGTCGTTGGCGTCGAGATCAGCGAAGAACTTATCGATGAACTTCTGGATCCTGAGTTCGCGGTCCCCGGTAACGTCGGAAGTCGATGACTCACCAGCGTGTCGGGGAGAGTCCGGGTGTGATGAGTTGTTCAACGGTTCGGCAACTTCCAGAAAGGCGACCGCCATTTCCTCCCAGGTCTGATCTCCCCAGGCCACCCATTGCGATGGATCAGGATTGAAGGGATTCGCCGCTGAATTGTCGAATGCTGCCTTGAATCTAAGGCCGTCGATGCGATTCAGGTCGAGAGGCTCGTTGAATACATAGGAATGCTGCCAGTTGAAGTCGTAGTGTGGCACCTGCAGCAGCGTTTCAGACTGCCCGTCATGATCGGCAATCAGCTCAAATGATTTGCCACGCACATGCATATGCGGCGCGACACCCAGCAGTCTGCCGTCCTTTGGCAGCCAGCGGACTTTCCCCTGAACTTCGTGGTTCTGAGCGTAAGGCGGGATCTCAAACTCCTGGTCAATGCCGACCAGCGTAATGACCTGATGCGTAATCTCTTCTCGCTTTCCGAAAATAATTCCGACTTTCGTGGTGTCTGCCTGCGGCGAACCGGTGGCGGTGTAGTGCATCTGAAACACGAGTCGCGAGCCGGCAGGGATTTTCCGCGCATGACCGGGAGGCATGACCACCAGTCTCTGACCAGGAACATACGCTGTCAGCCAGCCGATTCCACGGAACTCAGAACCATCCGGGGGTCGAATAAAGACGATGGCATGATGCACAACCGCCCGGTTTCCCGGGATGATTTGCGCGGCCGTTACCCAGGCGTCTTCAGTTATTCCCGGATCGACAACGAAATATTGATACTCGATCGTCCCTTCCGCCGCGACCTGGTAAGGGCGATCACGCATGTCTATGATCAGGTCCGGTTCCCGGTTCATTTGCCAGCCTGGCGTATAGACCACCGGTTCGGGCAAATCAGCCATGTTGCCCTCCGGGCTCCCCGCCGCCACCCAGTCGCGAAGTGTTTTTTTGTCGGACTCCGGCATCATCCGGGCGTTGGTGAAATTACCATGCGCAGGATTCGCGTGCCAGGGAGGCATCCGTCCGTTGTCGATCACTTCCAGACAAGTGTCAGCCCAGCCGGCCACGTCGTCATAAGCTTCCAGTGAGAACGGGGCAATTTCACCCTGACGATGACATTCAACGCAATGCTTTTGCATAATACGGCTGATCTCTTTGCAGTACGTAATCGATGCCGTTGCTGTTGTTTCAGCAGACGCCGGTTTGCGGTGCCGTATTTTTCCAATCATACATCCTACCGCGTCCGTCTTCGCAATCGTCACAGCATTGCCGCTCAGGGTTTCCTCGAGAGCAAGTCGCAAGTCGTCGCGGGTTGACGTGGCTCGGGTCACGCCTGGCTCATACTGGTCGTCAATTCGTCCCTGATACGTCACGGCCAACTGTTGATTGAGCACGAAAACCTCAGGGGTTCGAGTCGCCCCGAATCGGTCGGCGACCTGATTACCTTCGTCGCGCACCAAAGGGAACGAGAGAGATTGCCGTTGTTGGTAGTTGCGGATGTCGTCATCTGTATCATGGAAATTACTGTTGATGCCGACGAACAGCACTCCGCGGTCGCGAAACTCATTCGCCATTTGTGAAAGTCGCGCACTATACAACTGAACCAATGGACATTCCGTCCCGAGGAAGCAAATCACTGTGACCGGACGTTGCCCGGGTTTCACATCGATCACTTCGCCGTCCAGCGTTTTGAGCTGAAACGCGAGGTGATGAGATCGCACGGACTCTGATGTCAGTTCATCTGACATACAAGGAAGCGTCAGGACCGACGTAAACAGCAAAAAGCAGCGGAAAATAGTTAAGGCCGTCTCCTGTAGTGGACGAGGCAACGAGTCCCCAGAAATC
>JAGQQS010000274.1 GCA_020426105.1 Planctomycetaceae bacterium | reverse complement strand
TCGTCGCCTCGTCCACTACCCCAAGTTCCTATTTTGACGGACTACTAATTTGACGATCTCGATGATTGTGACCGGCGCTGAGGCGAGCAATACGATGAGGATCCACTCCCAGGTCAAGTGAGTTGCGATTTCGAAAATCGGTTGTGCGAACGGAAGGGTCACCACGCTCAATTGCAGCAGACCGGAGATTACGATGGCTCCAATCAGATGTGGGTTCGACAGCAGCCCAAGTTGCGGCATTGTATAGCGCTGACTGCGACAACCGATGGCGAGGAACAGCTGTGAAAACGACGTGATGCAGAACGTGACGGTTCTGGCTCGCTCGATTCGCGAGGCGTCACCCTGATAGACAATCCAGAACCCCAGCGCAGCGACGGCTGCAATCAGTGTGCCGTGAAACAGGATCAGCAGTCCTCTGTTTCGTGTGATCACAGCCTCATGGGGAGACCGCGGTGCACGGCTCATTACATCCCATTCAGGACGTTCCATTCCCAGGGCCAGCGCGGGTAATCCATCGGTGACAAGATTAATCCACAGGATCTGGATGGCCACCAGCGGTACGGGCCAGTCGATCAGCGCGGCAAAGAACATCAGCAGGACTTCGCCTGCATTGCAGGACAACAGGTAATGCACAAATTTCTGAATGTTGTCAAAGATGCCGCGACCTTCCTCGACGGCATTCACGATCGAGACAAAGTTGTCATCAATCAGCACCATGTCCGAGGCTTCTTTGGTGACATCCGTCCCTGTGACTCCCATTGCGATCCCGATATCAGCAGCTTTCACGGCCGGGGCATCGTTCACGCCGTCGCCGGTCATTGCGACAATTTCTCCACAGCTTTGCCATGCCCGAACAACTCGTAATTTGTGTTCTGCCGAGACACGCGCGTAGACTGGAGTCTGGCCGACCTTAGCTGCCAGCTGATCGTCCGACATCTGATCAAGTTCCTGACCGGTGACTGCCTGGTCGGTACCAACGGCGATCTGCAGCTCTCGCGCAATAGCCAGAGCGGTCTCCGGGTGATCACCGGTAATCATCACCGGTCGGATTCCTGCTGTCCGACACGTCTGGACGGCCTGCCGCGCTGCTTCCCGCGGTGGGTCGATCATGCCGATCAAACCGATAAAGGTAAGGTCTGTTTCCTCATAGTCCGTGTCTTCGATATCTGAACGATCACGAGAGGCCAGTGCCAGTACACGCAGGGCGCGGGATGCCATCTCGGAATTCTGGCGCATCACTTCGCGTCGGGAATCGTCAGTCATTGGTCGCGTTTTACCGTGATCCCGCATCGTGCTGCACTTTGCGAGAATTACTTCGGGGGCGCCTTTGGAATACATGGTACGCACGCCATTCGGGGCGCCCAGCACTACGGACATCGCCTTACGTTCGGAATCGAACGGAATTTCAAACAGTACATGCAGGTCGTGATCACGTGCTTCAATGCCGGCCTTCAACGCTGCCACCACGAGGGAGCCTTCGGTTGGATCCCCGATCACCTGCCATGTATCCGCATCGTCCGCGAGAGGACTGAGTGTCGCGTTGTTGCAGCGGGCTCCCGCCGTCAGAAGTTCCATCAGGTCAGGGTAGGCGTGTGGATTGACGGCAGCAGATTCTGAGGCCGACCGCGGTTCAATATCTTTGTCCGATGTGAACTCGCCCGATTTTCTGAATTCTCCGCGAGGAGCGTATCCGCTGCCCGTGACGTGAAATCGTTCACCGCCCGCGATGATCTCCTGAACCGTCATCTCATTGCGCGTGAGTGTACCGGTTTTGTCTGAGCAGATGACCGTCACCGAACCCAGTGTTTCGACACTCGGCAGTGTGCGGATCAGCGCGTTCCGGGCAACCATTCGTTGCAGGCCCAGTGCCAGCGTGAGTGTCACCACCGCCGGAAGACCTTCCGGTACAGCCGCCACTGCAAGGCTGACTGAAATCAGCAGCGTGGCCAGCAGTTCGCCACCCCGCGCCAGTTGCAGCACAAAAATAATAACGACTATTGACAGACAGACGAATACCAGAACTTTGCCGAGCTCCGCGAGCCGACGTTGCAGTGGCGTCGGCTTTGGAGGCGAATGTTGTAACATCCCGGCGATATGACCCAGTTCGGTATTCATCCCCGTCGCGACAACAATGGCGGTCGCCTTGCCGGCGGCTGCCATTGTCCCCATGTAGATCATATTTCGGCGATCACCGAGCGGAGAACCGTCTTCCAGCATGCAGTCCGCATCTTTACTAACCGGCACTGATTCCCCTGTCAGCGAAGCCTCCTGCACCCGGAGGCCAAAACCGCGGATGAGTCGCGAGTCCGCCGGGATATTGTCACCAGCTTCTACTTCGATAATGTCGCCGGGTACGAGGTCACGAGCCGGAACAGTTTTCAGTGTGCCGTCGCGAACTACTTTCGCGGTAGGGGATGACATTTTCTGCAGTGCCGCCAGAGCCCGGCTGGCTTTTTCTTCCTGCAGAAAGCCAATGATCCCATTGACGATCACGATCGTCAGAATGGCTGCCGAATCGATCCACTCTTTCATCATCCCGGAGATAACTGCCGCCACGATCAGAATCCAGATGACCAAATCCGTGAACTGGGCGACAAGCCGTCGCCAGACAGGTACAGGCGGTGCCTCAGTGAGGTTATTACTGCCGAAACGCCGGGATCGAGTTTGCACTTCAGTGGTCGCGAGACCCTGTTCGACTGAAACTTCACCAGCCAGTGAAAGGACTTGTTGGATCGGCAGGGTGTACGGCGGATCTGGCAGAAATCGGTTTTCATCCATCATCAGACCAATTCAGAACAAGTTGTAGTAAGACTGTGTGAAAAGCTTGCATTACCTGGAGTTTGAAGTTGTCTGGCTGTGGTGCGTCTCGCTGTCACGACGTCGGTACACGATCCATGCGTGCAGCGCAACCCCGGCCCCCCATCCGACAAGTGGCCAGTAGAACCAGAGTTTCTCCGGACGCCGCACCAGATTCAGCGTGGTCAATCCCGCATTGACGACAACAAAAATGACAAGATGCGTATACAATCGAATGCGGCGTTCTCGAGGCGTTCGCACCGGGATGGCTCGTTTGCGTGACATTGTGTTTTCTCCTGCATCACTGTTGAGCGGCACATTGTGTGCCATTGAGGTCAATCGGCCGTGCTTTGTCACAGCTCAATGAATCGCCCGAAAAACGTGCCAGCGTGAAAAAATGTAGCCGTCACGCTCCGCCGTGACGAGCCCACATGGGCGTGCGTTGAGCAGGATTGCACGTCCAATTGTTCTGCCGCCCGATATTGTGCTGCAGGACACTGGAGGTGTTTTGTTGGATGAGTAGTGTTTGCTGCGGGCTCATCACGGCGGAGCGTGATGGCTACGTTGGTGAACGGGCGAATCGTGAATAAGGTGCCAGGCACTTGTATCACGCAGGCACTTGTGTCACATAGCCGGAGGTTGTCCGACACCTCTGTTGTTTCAGGCTCTGTTTTTGTCATGTCCGACAAACGGACACACTTAATGGTTGCATGTGTGATGCCTCAGCCTCGAATGATTTTTAACGGAACATGGCATGTGCAAATCCGCACATCCTGTTCCAATGCGGTACATATTTGCAATTGAGTGCTATTTGCATGTTCCCGATTCGCTCAGTTCTCGGAGAGAATCTGGAAAGTGGGCCAAGTCTGCGAAACGACAACGCTTACCATATCAAGTCTGTCGAAAGTTGCCGGTCGCTTAACGCGCTGATCCTGGTTTTCTTCCTCAGAAGTTGGCTTCTCTGGACCGACGTTTGCGTTGGCGTCACAATCATATTGTCCTGTTCTCAACGGAGAGTTTTGAAAATTGCCGGTCTGTGAGTGAACGAGTCGGAGGATTGCAGTGCATCAACCCAGTCAACCAGCCGTAAAATCAGGATCATTTGCATCAGTAATGACAGGTACTTCGAAGTGGATTCTGGCCTTGGCAATGGCTGCGATTGTGGCGTTGATGCTGATGTTTCTGGCGGGATGGTTTCATGACAAAGTACCAGAGGACTCTGCGAAACTGCTGACTGACTCTGCGGAAGGTCTGAAAACGGCGCCCGCACGATTAGTCAGGCGGACGCGTTACGAAACAGCGGTGGGCACAGTCAAACCGGTCCATGAATCTTCCGTCGCATCAAAGCTGCTGGCGAAGGTGACTGAGACCAGCGTTACTGCCGGGCAGATGGTGACCGAGGGGCAAATCCTTGTGCAGCTCGATGATTCGGATCTGCAGGCGAAGCTGAAGCAGTCCGAAGCGGCATTGACGAGTGCGGAAGTATTTCGCGACCAGGCGGCCACCGAACTTGCCAGGGCTCAGAAGCTGCAGGAAAAAAATGCCATTTCCAAGGCGGAGTTTGACCGCGCGGAGTCGACGATGAAAGGCGCAGAGTCTGCGGTGAATCAGGCCCGGCACGTCGTTCACGAAACGCAAATCATGCTGGACCATGCAACGATCCGCTCACCAATGGATGGCACCGTCATCGACAAGCGGGTTGAAGCGGGAGATACCGTAAGTCCTGGCCAGGTATTGTTAACGCTGTTTGATCCCAGTCATATGCAGATGGTCGCTTCCGTGCGTGAGTCATTGGCGATGCATCTGAAGCCCGGGCAGGTGTTGCCCACGCGACTGGATGCCCTGGATCTGAATTGTGAAGCAACGATCAGCGAACTCGTGCCTGAAGCGGATGTAGCGAGTCGATCATTCACGGTGAAGGTCACGGGCCCCTGCCCGCCAGGAGCCTACAGCGGCATGTTCGGACGTTTGCAACTGCCACTTGAGGATGAAGAGGTGCTCGTGATCCCGATGTCTGCCATCCGCCGTGTCGGTCAACTGACAATGGTTGACGTGGTTGATGGAGGCGTCCTGCGGCGGCGAAATGTGCGTATCGGGCGACCGTTGGAGGCCGACGTCGAAGTTCTGGCGGGATTAAGTGCCGGTGAGTTGGTTGTGGTGAAGTAGAGAGGAACAGAATTGCAATGCTGACGTCGGCAGAAGAAGCGGATCTTAACGCTGGCCCCAGGGATCCGTTGTCGCATATTGTGCGGATTTTTCTGGAATCGAATCTGTCAATTATCCTCGTTGTGTTCTCGCTGATCGCAGGTCTGGCGGCACTGTTGATCACGCCTCGAGAGGAAGATCCGCAGATTGTTGTGCCCATGGCCGACATCTATGTTAACTTCCCCGGACATTCAGCAGCGGACGTGGAACAACTGGCGGCGACACCGCTGGAGCGAATTCTGTATCAGATCGATGGTGTCGAGTATGTCTACAGTATGTCGCGGGAAAATCAGGCGATCATCACGGTCCGCTTCTACGTCGGCCAGGATCGTGAACGCAGTCTGGTCAAGTTGTTCAAGAAGCTTGATGAAAACCTCGACCAGGTCCCGCCGGGTGTCACGGGATGGGTTGTGAAACCCGTCGAAATTGACGACGTCCCCGTCACCACGCTGACGATGAAGGGCGCGGGAAACGACACAAACGCGCTGCGGCGCATGGGGGAAGAACTTGTCGAACGTCTCGCTGAGGTGTCGCAGGTTTCGCGCGCAGAGGTTATTGGCGGAGAATCCAGAACCATCCGGCTGAATCTCGATCCGGAGCGACTGCAGGGATATCGTCTAAGTCCGCTCGAAATTCAGCGGGCCATTCAGGCCGCGAACATTTCGCTGCCGGCAGGTGATTTAACGGCCAACGACCAGACGATTCGGATCGAAACGGCGTCCGCAATTTCCCGTCCGGAAGAGCTGAACGAACTCGTTGTCGGCGTCTTTGATGAACACCCGATTTTTCTGAAAGATGTCGTCACCATCGAAGACACAGCTTCGGAAACCGCGAACTACGTGCGTCACGGCTGGGGACCGGCACGCGATTTTGAAGCGCACGATGTTGATTCCTCTCACGAAGCCCGCCCGACTGCCGAAGTCAAACTCGCGGAGAATGAGGACCGGCTCGAAATCTCACAACCCGCCGTCACAATTGCTGTCTCCAAGCAAAAAGGTTCGAACGCCGTCACGGTGGCCGAGAACGTCATCCGCGCGGCCCATGAGCTGCGTCGCGATGTACTGCCGGACGACGTGGAATTGATTGTTACTCGTAATTATGGTCACACGGCAAACGAAAAAGTTAACGAGCTGGTAGAAGGTCTCGGGGTCGCAATCGTGATTGTCATCGCGCTGCTGACGCTGAGTCTGGGCTGGCGCGAAGCCTTCATTGTGGCGGTTGCCGTGCCGGTTGTCTTCGGCCTGACGCTGGCTGTAAACCTCTTATTCGGCTTTACAATCAATCGCGTCACGTTGTTTGCGCTGATCCTGGCACTGGGGCTCCTCGTCGATGATCCAATCGTCGATGTGGAGAACATCGCGCGACACTTTGAGGAACGAAAAAAGGCCACGCGGCGAATTGTGCTTGAAGCAGTAGCGGAGATTCGCCCGCCGCTGATCAGCGCAACGCTGGCCGTTATCGTCAGTTTCCTGCCGATGTTTTTCATCACGGGCATGATGGGACCTTATATGTCCCCGATGGCGCTCAACGTCCCGATTTCCATGCTGATGTCCATGCTGGTGGCGTTTACGATCACGCCCTGGCTGTGCTTTCACATCCTGAAAGGCAAAGCCAATCTGCATCATGAATCTGACGTCGTCGCGACGTCAACTGGTCCCGCCGCTGAATCCGCCAGAACTGCCGTCCATGACATCTACGATCCGGAACTTGTGCAGAAGTCGTTTCTTTATCGTTTTTTTCGTCCGATCATGGTACCGATGCTGAAAACCCGGCTGCGGGCCATTGGTTTTTTGTTTCTGATGGCAGGCTTAACTCTCGCGGCTGCGGGAATGGCCGCGACACGATCCGTGCCGCTCAAGATGCTGCCTTTCGACAACAAAAACGAATTTCTGCTTGTCATCGATCTGGAAGAAGGCGCATCGCTCGAACGAGCCAGCGCTGTTGTGGCGGAGTTTGAACAGACGCTTGCGACAGTTCCGGAGGTCACTGACTTTACCAGTTATGTGGGCGTGCCCGGGCCTATTGATTTCAACGGACTGGTGCGGCACTATTACCTGCGACAGTCACCCCATCTGGCAGAAATTCGCGTCAACCTTGTGGGCAAAAAGAATCGCCGCCAGCAAAGTCACGCGATCACACTCCGCCTGCGGGATCAGTTCACGGAACTCGCCGCAAAGCATGGTGCGCTGGTGCGACTGGTCGAACTTCCGCCGGGCCCACCGGTGCTGGCATCGGTGGTGGCGGAAGTTTACGGGCAACCAGACAACAATTATCAGGACCTGCTGAACTCTGCTGCCGTCGTCGCTGGTCGCCTGAGGGCTGAGCCTGGATTAGTCGAAGTGGATGACATCAGTGAGGCCGCAGCTCGCAAGCTCACGTTTATCACTGATCAGGAAAAGGCGGCATTGGCCGGAGTTTCTGTCGCGGACATCGCCTCAACACTTCGAATCGCGCTGGCTGGCACAAATAACGACGTCGTACGCGTCGAAGGAGAGCGGCATCCGCTGTTGATAAATCTGCGATTGCCGCGAGACATCCGTTCCAGCGAACATGAACTGGGGCAGTTGCACCTGAAGAATTCCAGTGGAGCGATGATCGCGCTGGCGGAACTGGGTTCCTGGCAGGCAGGGCGCGTCGACCAGACAATCTATCACAAAAACTTGAAGCGACTGGTCTATGTTTTTGCGGAATGCGCCGGCAGGCCGCCGGCGGAATGCATTGTTGATGTGCAGGCAGACCAGGTGTCGGAGTCGGAACTTGCGGCGTTGAAGGCCGAAAGCAAACCTCGTCCTGTAGAATCCCGGACCTATTTCCACAGCGGCAGCGGCCTCGCATGGGGAGTTCCTCCCGGCATCGACGTTGTTTTTTCCGGTGAAGGTGAATGGAAAATCACGCTGGATGTCTTTCGCGACCTGGGGCTCGCCTTTGCGGCGGCCATGGTCATGATCTACATCATCCTGGTTGCTCAGACGGGATCATTCGCGCTGCCAATTGTTGTCATGATGGCGATCCCACTTACGGTTATTGGAGTGATGCCCGGCTTCTGGCTGCTGAACGCCTTCAATGCTGAGGTGGTGGGTGGTTATGCCGATCCTGTTTACTTCACAGCCACGGCCATGATCGGCATGATCGCCCTGGCCGGAATCGTCACGCGTGACTCCATCATTCTGGTCGACTTTATTGAACTCGCCATCCGCCACCATCGACCTCTCTTCGATGCGATTCTGGAAAGCCGAGTGGTCCGTCTGCGACCGATCCTGCTCACGGCCGGGGCAGCGCTGCTGTCCAGTCTGCCTATCACTCTCGATCCTATTTTCTCCGGCCTCGGCTGGTCATTGATTTTCGGCCTGATTGCCTCAACCGGATTTACCCTGTTTGTGAT
>JAGQQS010000273.1 GCA_020426105.1 Planctomycetaceae bacterium | reverse complement strand
TTCTGGTTTTTCATCTGGTTCCAAAGAACTCTGGCTACCCAGTAACACTTCGCCACCACTAAGCAGAATATAGTCACCTAGTTTTGGCCCGAGGACAGGCATTGGCAAAGAGGAAGCCGGCGTGTCAGAACCTGCTACAACGTCACTCTGCGTGAGCGTCAGTCTTTCATCTGCGTTTGCAATTGAAAGAAATGCCAACGATCGAAATCCGATGATGATCGCAAGAATCACACTTATGTTCGCCGCCGCCCGTGTGCTTTTCCGGGATGGAATCAAGAAAATACATATTTGCATCAATCCTTCTCCATTCAAATGAGATTTGACTATCTGCCGATTCGGGAATGATTCTGGTTCGGCGTATGATACTCCCGTATCCTAACAAAGGGGTGAATGGCGTCGATTCGTACCTTATTACCGGGCGTTCGAATTGCAAAGAATGCCATATGGCCGATTCGTCCCTGGCCCTTCCTTCAAGTCCGGATCGTTGGTTTCGGTCCTTTCCGCCCAGCTTGTTTGCACACATTGCCTCGCAATCGCCTTGGGTGGCGCATCGACCGACGCGCTGAAAACTTGGTCGCCAATGTGGTGGGCCGAGTTAATGCGGGCGACTGGTCACGTTGTTTTCATCGTCCCTGCCTGAAGTTTAGTGACAGCAGACTCACTACTCAGTAAACTCTCGCTGACCGCTGAGTGGTCTTGATTGATGCCGCCAACATAACGGGATCTCACAAAGTGAGCAAGTTCAACGCAAGGTCTGTGCGTCATACCGGATTCGTTCGTTTGACGTGACACATGGCGACGGTCGTGCAAGAGTTTCTTTGGTTCTGGCAAAGGACTTATCCAGCGAGAATTCTCTCCCGGCCACACCGGCCAAGAAACCGATGCGGTCGGGAAAAATCCAGGGAAAAACTCACTGGGCAATAGACGCAGGAAGGGGCGGCGTCGTTAACATCATGGTTGTCGCGAGTCTGGATCAGCTCCAGGTGCAGTCCATGTGAGAAACGTCGGACTACCCAAACCCATATCCCGACTTCAATTGAGGAAGCGGGGTGGGCGGAATTGGTAAGTTCAGGAATACCCGGGCAGGTAAAATACTCTTAGCCTGTCATAGGACAACCCGGGCAAGACTTTGGGCTAACGGGGAAAGCCGTCATGCATCGCCTATCGACGTTGGCAACTTTCGCGGTCATTACGGTCGCGCTGTTGACCAGTGGCTGCAAATCGGAGGTTTATCGGGCCGAAACGGTGCTGAAGGCCGACGGCAGCGTGAGCCGGGCGATCTATCAGCCGATCGAGGCGACGCCGGACGAAGCGCTCAAGCCGGGGAAGTGGAGCGGATCGACTTACACGAGGCCGGTCCGGCACCAGCAGTGGACTGGCAAGATTGCCGACTTACCATCGGAGGAGCGGAGCCTCAACAACAACTACTTCGCCGCGTGGGGCGAGTTTAAGTCGCCCGATGAGCTGCCGCAGGCGTTCGTGAAGAAAGCTCCTGAGGGACTGCCGGATGGAAAGCTGGTGGTCGACTACAAGCGTGAGGAATTAGGATTGGTCGTCGCGTATCGCTGGCAGGAAACGCTCACCGACATTGTCACGATCGACGACATGCATCAAGCGCGTGAGGAATTGGCCGACTTGCTGATTCCGTTGGGGCAGAAGATTCTCGACCGGGCACTTGGCGAGGAATATGACACGACGAAGCTCTTCGACTGGTTTCAGCAAACCGGCCAGCCGTGGGCTTTCGAGATGATCGATGTGTTGGTGGCGCGTGGCGGACTTCGCGAACCGACGCTGGAACAAATCGACCTGGCGTTGGCACAGATTTGCGGACGCTATGGGCTCGTGCTGACAGATTCAACAGGCAAATTGCTGAGTGACGCGCAGTGTTGTGAGGCGAGGGTGAAATATGCGGAGAAGGTGCTGCGTGAATGCCTCCGCCGCCGAGACGGCGGGGAAGTGCCCGCCACAGACATCGAGAAAATCCTGCAATGGATGGACATGAAGGATCGGTTGGAGAATTCGAAGGAGCAGTTGCAAGAGTATGAGGCCTATAAGGCCGCTGCGAAGGCGGTCGTCGCGGAAAACTTCGGCGACGACGAGAAACTTAGCGAAGTGCTCCAGCCGCTGGCGGCGCGCATTCTGGGGCTATACCTCAGCGAGCCGTTAGATTCACACGATTTTCAGTACACACTCGAGGTGCCGGGAACGATCGTAAAAACCAACGGCACGTTGCTGTCCGAGGGCATTGTTCGATGGACGTTTGCCGGAAGTGAAGCGTACCCGTTCGGCTATACAATGGAGTGCGAATCGTTGGTCGCGCAGACGGACTTCGAAAGGCAATTGCTGGGGCGGTCCGTGCTCGACACGCGCGAGGCGATTATCGACTACGTGGAATTGATCCGTTCCGATGAGGAGCTGCGGGGGGCAATGGCGGCTTGCGTAGCGGAGAAGTGCACCGCGCCGCTTTATGAAGGACCGAAGGATCGGGGCTTATTTTCGGAATCGCAAACGATGTTTGCGGCAATGCGGCGGCTATTGAAGTTGCCGGAGTAATCTGCAGATCACGCACTGCGGCCCGAAGCTCACAGGTGCGCGCTGCGTGCCGCGGCATGGCACCCACGACAGTCGGGACGCGGATTTTGCAAGCTGAGCCGCTCGCTGACGAGCGGTTTCATGCTGCAACCTCTTCGGGGAATCACAAAAGGGAACATCGTGGTTTACCGAATAAGTAGAATGTCACCTTTGCCAGTTTCTGGAGTCCGACCTCTTCGAGCTGCTGCCAGCCGGAGTCGTTCAGATCCTTGCTTGGTCGCTTCGGTGGGGCCTCGACCGACGCGTCGAGAATCTGGTCGCACGTGTGGCTGAGCGGGTTGATGTCGGCAAATGGTCATCGTGATTTCATCGCATCGGCCTGAACCCGGGTGACAAGCTGATAGTCGCCCGATAAAGTCTCACTGACAGATGAGGCGACCTGATTAATTCCGCACATGTCGCCGGAACCTCACGGAAGCGGAACATTGCATTGTACGATCTGCGCAGCAAGGGACGGGATTGAATGACAACTCCTGAGCACACTCTGGTCGGCATTCATGCAGCCATTGCGGTCGGTGCTCACCGCCGCTTCGGCTGGATAGTTATTGTGCTCGCTGGTATTGCTTCGAACCTTCCCGATTGGGACGGTTTACCGATGCTTGTCGATATGGCGAGATTTGAGTCTGGTCATCGCGTCTGGGGGCATAATTTTTTCTGGATCATTTTGTCGTCTCTGATCGTTGCGTGGTCGCAGGTTCGCTATCACTGGATTGATTCTGTTTGCACGCGATCGAATCGCTTCTTGCCTAACGAATTGCGTTTCGAGAAATCGACGTTCATCGTGCCTTTGCTCGTGTTGTTCCTTGTGTGTTTCTCGGCTCAAGCCATACATCTTCCATGCGACATGGTTGTGTCTGGTGGAAATGGTCTTTCGGATTGGCATATTAAGCCACTTTGGCCTGTGTATAACGTTGGGTATGTCTTTCCACTGATTCCGTGGGGCGATTTTGGTCCAACCGTTATCCTGATGACTGGGACGATTTTGCTGGTGAAAGTGCCTACTCGATTGTCGCTCGTTTCAGCGGCAACTCTGATTTGTTTATGCGTTTACCTGTTATTTCGAGGTTGGATGCGGGGCATGCTGTGATCCGTCGGCTTCAGCCCCATACCCACTATTGATGTGACTTCGCGAGTGTACGCGAATGACACGGAGTGGCGATCGAGGTTGAGCCGAGTTGGTTTGTGGCAACGAGT
>JAGQQS010000272.1 GCA_020426105.1 Planctomycetaceae bacterium | reverse complement strand
CTCTGGTGAGTCCTCCGAATCCGACGGCACCATGCTAAGCGGCAGGGCGAGCCATTCATCTCCGTTGACTGATACATGTTGTTCAAGGCTTACCAGTGGCAAATCATCTTCGGCCATCGCCTTGAGTGCGACGATGTCATTTGGCGGAAGCAGTAGCGTTGTTTCCTGCTGGTCGACAAAACCCGCTCTCGGAATCAAATCAGGTTGGGGGCGGATTTCGTATTTCGGGCTGAAGATGTTTTCAAAACCGGTTTCCTTTGAAACCAGATGTACCTTGTAAATCGACGCTTGCGTAATGGGCAAAGTTGCCGACCAGCGAAGACCGGATGCTGATTCCGATTCCGGCGTCAGCGGAATGACCGTCAGTTCGTCAGAATCCATCGGGTCGATGCGCAGCTCTGCATGAGAAACCTGCTGATCTGTTTCCAGCAATAATTGTGTTTGAGTGCCCTCCAGTGCCAGAATGTCTCCGTGAGTTTCGGTCACAGTTTGATCGGGAAGCAGACTGTATTCCGGGAACTTAAACATCTTTGTAAAAGCGATGACTCGCGGACGTGGCCGTGCTTCAATGCGGAATCGTTCTGTGATGGCGTCACCAGCGAGGATCCGATATTCAACGGATTCATCCGCCACATGAATGTTGGAGACGAACTCAGTTTCGCTGCGATTACGCATGGACTGTCTTACCGAGCCCTGCCTGGGAGTGAATGTTTCCAGAGTGACGTCATCAACAATGCCACCACTTACAGCCACCACAACCGCAATTGTTTCGTCTTCAGCAAGCATGAGTGAATGTGGTGTTGGCTGCAATACGTCTACATGAATTCGGGACACGCGAGCGATGTTTGCTGTGGGCAGCATGGCTCGGACGGCAAGTTGCCGAAAGCGACTGTCGTTAGAAGTCAGCAGGACTGCGGCCACGGCAACCACAATAATGGCTGCAACCAGCCATTTGGCAACAAGCTTAAACGGCAGCAACCCCCGCACCTGGATGCGTGCCATCTGCTGAGCAACCTTTCCCTGCAGCAGACTGCGAAACACGGGCGAATCGTGAATCGCCGCCGGATCTTCCGTCGCTAATTCCACTGCAGAAAGAAGATTCTCTCGTAATTCTGGTTCAACAGTTTCTACCTGTGCAGCGATTTCCTCACGTGCTGGTCGATAGAACAGACGCCGCAAAGATGTCATCCAAATCACAAGCAGAGTCGGCAGATAGACACCAGCCGCGAGGCCCTGTCTGGCGGTATCACTAAGCAGCCAGTACCAATCAATGAACCCTGCGATTGCTACACAGACAAGAAACGTCACAAGGCCGGTACAAAGGCCTCGCGTCAGAATCAGGCGTCGTCTGCGTTTAGCGAATTGCTGCAACTTGTTCGCAACCAGCGGATCCAGTTGAAGGCTCATGAGAGAAACTTCCGGCGGGATTGAATTTCAATAGTTAAGACGATCGTGAATTCCGTCGGCGGGTAGACCGAGGGCAAACTGCGGCTCGTAGCCCTCAGACTAAGTTAAACATCAGACGACCAAAAACACAGCAGCTACGCCTCGTTTTGCTTGATGCAGCCCCGCTCGGTTGAGAATTTGCAACCAAAAGAAACTCGAACTTGCGCCGCGATAAGAGTTTGGCACGCCTCAAGAAATGGCCCGATGGATTCCTTTCCGCTGGCGAATTCGCCTTCCCTGCCGCGATATATCGCAGCGTCACGAGGAGAGTTGTTGATAACACAATTCTTTTCGGAACTTTGATTTTCTGTTCGAAAGGAACGTGCGATGAACTCTTCGAACTGGCGTTAGCGAGTGGTGTCGGATCTTGTGGTGGCCGGGATGGCGGATCGGACCCGGGAGGCCTATCTGCGAGCCGTTCGGCTGCTCAGCAGGTTCTACAACGACAGCGATCCATCAACGCTCACCGAAGACCAGGTCAAGGACTACATGCTCTGGATGCGGCATGAACGACGCGCTGCACCGGGGACTCTGAAGATCATGATCGGCGGTCTGCGATTCTTTTATCGCCGCACCTGCGGGCTCGACTGGAAAGTGCTCGAACGCTTTCGTATCCCGCGCGAGAAGAAACTGCCGGCTGTCCTCACCGTTACCGAAGTGCGACGTATTTTGGCCGCCTTTCGAAAGCCGCGATTCTATGCCTACTTCCTCACTGTTTATTCGTGCGGGCTGAGGCTGAATGAAGCGCTCGCTCTTCAGGTCCGCGACATCGATTCCGAACGCATGCGCA
>JAGQQS010000271.1 GCA_020426105.1 Planctomycetaceae bacterium | reverse complement strand
GTCTGGATCGTTTCGCTAATGGCCAGCAGTGTCGTCGTGGCCCAGGGCAATGTCCCCTTGCCTTTCATTGACTCAAAGATATTCGCAAATTCAGGCACAAACCAGACCATCATGACCGTAACGATACCCAGTCCAACAACCATCAGGAACAGCGGATAAACCATCGCGCCGGTCACACGTCCCTTGAGTTCTTCCTGATGTTCATTGAACGCGGCAATTCGGCTAAGCACTTCCTCCAGAAATCCACCCTCTTCCCCGGCCTTGACCATGCTGACGGTCAGATAGTTGAAGGTCTTCGGATGACGCCGCATGGCTTCGTTGAGTCGCGTTCCGTCGGCGACCTGTTCCCGGACGTCCTGAATAACAAGTTTGAGATTTGCATTCGACGTTTGGTCTTCGAGCAGCTGCAGGGATCTCAACAGTGGAACACCGGATTTCAGCAGGTCTGACAGCTGGTTATAGAACACCGTTAGATATTTTGCGGAAACCCGACGAGACCCTGCACTGGCCTGCTGCCTGGATTGCTCGGTCAACGTCACTGAAACCGGGAACAGACTTTTTGCGGCCAGACTGGCAATCGCATCTTTCTCGCTGGCTGCGGTGAGCATGCCTGAGACCTGTTTTCCAGTCAGCTCTTTGGCAAGGTATTTAAAGTCAGGCAATGATATCCCCTCGCGTAATTCGAAGGACCTCATCCAGACTTGTAACTCCTGCCAGCACCTGTTCCCAACCACTGGAACGCAGCGTTGTCATGCCCGCCGACAGGGCATAGTCCCGGATATCGACGCTGCTGCGACTTTCAGCGCACATGCGCTGAATCATGGGGTCTGTTTTGAGCAATTCAAATACGCCGATTCGTCCCGAATAGCCTGTGTCCCTGCATTCGCGGCAACCGCGAGGTTCGAAGATGGTATCGGGCAGTGGTTTGGGAAAATCGGCAGGAATTTCCAGTTTGTCCACAGGCGTCGCAAGCTTGCAGTGCACACATAACTTTCGCACCAGACGCTGTGCCAGAATTCCTTCCACCGTACTGGCGACCAGGTAGGGTTCAACGCCCATATCAATGAGTCGTGTGAACGTACTGGGAGCGTCGTTAGTATGCAGCGTGCTGAACACCAGATGCCCGGTGAGGGAGGCCTGAATCGCTGCCTGCGCTGTTTCGCCGTCGCGAATTTCCCCGATCAGGACGACGTCCGGGTCATGGCGCAGAATGCTCCGCAACGCGCTGGCAAAAGTCAGCCCGATGCGACTGTGAACCTGGATCTGACTGATCCCGTCCATCTGATATTCAACCGGATCCTCGACGGTAATTATTTTAGTCGCCGGATCTTTGATCTCGTTCAATGCGCTGTAAAGGGTTGTCGATTTACCACTGCCCGTCGGACCAGTCACCAATATGATGCCGTGAGGCAGCTCGAGCAGTTTGCGGAAAATACCCATCACAGTCGGCGGCATGCCGACGGCTTTCAGGTCAAACTTCATCCTGGTTTTGTCAAGCAGACGCATGACGACACCTTCGCCGTGCATCATCGGGATGATAGACACACGCACATCAACTTCACGTCCGGAGACGCGGAGCTTGATTCGTCCGTCCTGCGGCAGGCGTTTCTCCGCGATATTCAGATGCGACATAATCTTAAGACGCGTCACAATCGCTGAATAAAACTGAGCGATCTCCGGCGGCGTCGGCTGCACACGCAACATACCGTCCAGCCGATACCGCACGCGCATCCCGTGCTCCTGAGGCTCGATATGCACGTCGCTGGTCTGCAGCTTGACGGCTTCCATCAACAGTTCATTCACCAGCTTGATAACCGACGGCGCCTGTGCCCCTTCGGCAAGCTCGCCGAAGTCTTCATTAATCTCTTCAAGAAGTTCGATGCCTTCTTCGCTGCGGCGGCGCACCAGTTCGTTGATGGTGTCGCCACCCACTCCCAGCAGTTCGTGAATGCGATTACCGAGTTCTCCGCTGCGTGTCAGAACCGGTGACAGTTTGAAACCACTTACCGAACTGAGTTCATCCAGACCTTCCAGATTGAGTGGATCGGAGGTCGCGATCACGACGTGACCGTTTTCTCGATACAGCGGCAGCAGTGAATGCCGATAGATTGAAGACGTAGGAAACTTTGTCAGGAGATCGACATCCACTTCGATGTTCTTCAGATCGATATACTGCATCCCGAATTCGTCGGCCAGCTTTCGCAGAATCGCATCTTCCGTGATGACTCCCAGTTTCACCAGGGCCTGATCAATGCGGAGACTGCCCTGCGTCTCCCGAGCCGCATTGAGTTGCTCGCGCGAGATCAGTCCGTCGTTAACCAGTAGTTGCCCAAGTTCCATTGCGTTACTTCGAAGGTTGTGCCCGGGAAATGCGTTCATCCATCCCGGTCTGATGTCGTTTTTAGAAAATCCGCGGCTGACTGATTCGAACCTGTCATCCTTTACTGAGCATTCCAGCAGACTATCGAGGAGGCGTTCAACGTCCGCTGCCACCACGGCCACCGCTGCCACCACCACGGCCTCCGCCGAACGGATTGCCACCACCGCCAAATGGACTCCCACCATTGCCGCCACCACCGAAGGGACTGCCTCCGTTGCCGCCGCCACCGAACGGCGTGAAGCCGCCGCCTCCGCCAAACGGACTGAAGCCCCTTGTTCCACCGCGACCGCCAAATGGATTCGCGGGTGTCTGACTGTTGCTGTTATTGCTGTTGTCCGGCCTTGCCGGACTATCGCTGGTGGAGCTACTCGTTGTTTTAGTAGAACTGGAAGTGACTCGCGGGAACATCGCAGACAGGGAATTTTGTACCATCGTGGCATCTGAATGCATCAGCTGCACGTAGCGTACAGTCTGTCGCGCGTCCTTCGCTGCTGCGTCTCGTTCTTTCACGAGTGATTCGACTTTAACAAACAACGCTTCACTCGATGAAACCACCAGACTACTTGTTTGGCGATCCACGCCAATCGTCATCTGCACGCCGGTGGCTTCTTTCTTGTTTCCGCCGCCCCCACCCATGAGCGCGGCGAATGGGTTGTTCTGTTGTTGCTGACCGGCAGCGGGCTCCATGTAGGGCTTAAACACGTCCTTCACAAGTGTCGCGACTTCGTCGATGTCCGCGTATTCGACGGTCAGTTGCCGCGGCTGCATGTCTCGCAGTGATTCAGGAATATCGTTGGAATCGAGGACTTCAAGAAGTTTTTCGGCTTCATCAACCAGCGACTGGGGACCAGTCACCAATAATGAATTGGAACGCGCATCCGGAATGATTCGCAGTGTTTGCGGATTTTGTCGGATGCCGCTCAACCCTGTCATGCTGGATACAGAATCCGTGATAGGTCGAAATACGGAACCAAAACTAAATCCCGTGCTTTCCGCGGTATTGGTGACGCTACTGCTGGGAATCAGTTGTTCCAGGAGTGCAGCTGCTTCAGTGGCGTCCGAGGCCTGCAGATAAAATACGGTCCAGCGCGTGCGATAGGGAATCGACTGCTGCAGAAAATCCATCGTTTCTTCCAGACGATCCAGCGCTTCTTCGTCCTTGTAAAGCAGAAGCAGATCATCGCCGTCCACGACAATCTGAATCCCGTCGAAAGGCCCCTGCTGCTGCTTATTGTCCGAGTCTTTCGGGGAATCATCGCCCGGCGGCATGTCTTCCGGGCCTTCATCCTGACGGCGCACCACGACGTAGCCGGTCTGCTTACGCAAGCCGGAACGCCGTGACGATTTAGTTGTTGGCGGGGATTCAGGAGATTCTGCGCCGCGTTCTTCAGTGGCTTTAGGAGCCGCCTTCGACGGAGTTCGCAGGTCGCGAATTGGACCGTTCTTTGTCGGCACCACAATTCGAATCGGCGTTGATTCGTTATTTGTCCACTCACGTTCCAGGTACGGCATGAATTCGGCAGGATCGCGGCCACGCAATGAATAGCGTCGCATTGTACCGCCTTCTCCGCGTGAGCGAACGCCGGTGCCGTCTTCACCGAGATCTTTCAGGACCTGTTTAATCTGATCCACCTGAGTCGCGGTGCCCTTGACGATGACTCGGTTGCCATACAAATCCGTTTCAATGGTCGGAGCCGCCGTGCCCTCTGAAACAAACAGGTTTCGCAATGTGGCTGCCGCTGTCAGCGGGTCCATTTTTACGAGGGGAATTACTGCCACAGAACCTGCGGCACCCGATCCCGTCGCGAACGCCTCGACCCACTCTGCCACCTGCTGATGCTGCTTTGATGTTCCGAAAATATGCACGGTCCCGGAGGAATTGTCTTCGTTGACCACCACCCCCGGCATCATCGCATTAATGCTCAGAGCCGCCTGATCTGCGCGACCTGCCACTTTGTAAACGCGGAGATATGGTCCCGCTGCGCCCGTCCGCGTGAGTTTTGTGCCGTCCGGCAATTCGTCGATATCAATCGCCTTAATGATCTCTTCAACCAATGCCTGATCGTCCTTCGACCCTGTGACGAAGAGGCTGTTCGTGCGAGTATCCGACATGACTTTCAGCGACGACGTCTGTGCCGGAGGAGCAACTGGCTGACCACGTCGACCGTCGCTGCCTCCCGAACTGACATTCGGAACCGCGCTCGCTCCCTGACGCATTCCAAACTGTGCCAGCAACATGAATTCAGCTTCCTCTGCATCAATATTCACCAGTGGATAAGACCTGAATATCAGATTCTTCTCCACATTTGCCATCGCGGCCTGCAGGAACGTATTGATCTTGCGCAGGTTCGCCCCCGTGTCAGAAATGATCAACATGCCTGATTGCGTCAATGCTGTCATGCGGGCCAATGGCCCGGTCAGGGATTCAACCTCCGTCGCCATCACCCCGACATCGACTCCTTTGAGCAGGATTTGAATCCGAACCAGTTCGTTCTCGCCTACTTTGTAGTTTCCTTCAGCATCTTTGGCAGTCAATTGCTCCAGTGAAACGTCCGGTACAAGAATATTTGGGATGCCCTTGTCAACGTTGACACAGACCAGAAAACCGTCTTTGCGAACCAGCGTGAAGCCTTTCCGCTGCAGGTAGCCGTTCATAATATCCAGTGTCTGATCGACGTTATACTCCTTGCTGTCGATGTGACTGAACGTCCCGTTGGGGATCTGCGCCATATCGAGCGTATACCCGGTACTCACGGCGAAATCCTGCAGCACCTGTTCCCACGGTGCGTAACGAAAATTGAAAGAGAATTTCTCAACCCGCTGATTCGATTCCGTCCCTTCCGCCGCACTGCCGAAACTGGACGTAATCTGGGCTCCAGGCGGTGGAGCATCATCTGTCGCCGATCCAGCGGAGTTCGTCGGCAGATTTGTTGTTCCTGCCAGCGCCGTTAAAGGTGCCTGAACCACTCCATCTTCAGAATTAAGGGCCGCCCACAGGCCTTTCTGATCGGCGTTCAGGACTTCCAGGAATTTTGCTTCCCACTCGGCCTTGAAGGCCGCCGTTTGTTCTTCGGTCGCATTAAAACCCAACTGCGTCGCGGCCTCTGAACGGGCTGTGTTCAGGGCTGCCAGTTTGGATTTTTGCTCGTCCGTCAGAGAAAAATCGGCCGCCACGCGCGAGTCCGTCAACGCACGAACGCCCGCCTGAGCAACGTAGAGTGAGCGGAGCACTTTCAGTTGACGACTGTCCAGAAGTTTCAGACCTTCAAGCCCCGCCCCCTCTTTCGCCTTGAGAACCGCCTGATTCATTTCTGTACGGATCGCGGTTTGCTCTTCGGGCGATTTCCCCTTCATTCTTTCCAGATAGCCTTTGATGAAATCCTGCGAGATCGCCCCCGCTTTGGTGACTTCATCAATCTTCTGCGCCTGATTTGCCGTGAGTCCCAGTTTCGAGCGAACGTCGTCCCGCCGCAGGAGGTCCAGTTCGGTTCCCACATTCGTCTGTCCCACAGCAACTGCTGACATCAGCATCGAGACACAGCAGACCGCAGCCAATGCCAGTGTGCGATTCATGATGTGACAAATCTTCATGTTGCGTTCCGGAAAAGCCCCAATGCAGACGGGCAGACAAGCCTCAGAAACAAATGTGCACACTTGTTTAGTATTCTGAGGCGGCAATTTGTGAGTCGCAGTGTCCATTCGATTATTGTTCCCGACGATGTCGTCGATGCATGTTTTCCAGGGATCTGATTCGTCGAAATGCTCAAAGTATCGGAAGATTACGAAGGGGGTGACGATTGCAACAAGATGCCAGAGCGAGACGAGCGTCCGATTCGAACGATTGAATTTCCCGCCGCACATCACCCCTCAAATGATTCAAACCCTGCTGAAGAGAGGAAGAGTCTGGAAAAATCCGAAAACAGGTCGAATCGTGGCGATCATTCCTGGGTTTAACGATCTCAGAGGGCGCAATGTACGGTTCACCGGCTACACTCTAGTGCTCGGTCAAGCCTCAGAAATGGGGTCAGGAACCGATAGCCAAATGGCCCGAAGGGTGCTCCGCACGATTAGTTCCTGCCCCCTTTTCTGAGGCCGATTCCCGTTTTTAATGCTGACAGAGCACCGGGTTTGTCTGTTGACGTGTCTTCCCATCGCTGGAAATACAAAATGTTTTTTTTGCGACTGAACCTGAATGTCACACTGGTGAGCATTCTGCTGGGAGTGCTCGTGACGAGTACCCACGCCCAGGATCCGGATCGAGGAGATCGTGGCAGCCGTGGGGACTGGGGTGGCCGCAGAGACCGCGGCGGGAGAGACTATGGAGGCGATTCCAGCGGAAGACCTTCAGGCGACTTTGGCGGTAGTAGTCGCTTTGGTGGTGGCGGATTTGGTGGGGGCGGATTTGGTAGTAGCCGTGGTGGGTTCGGCGGTGGACCACCGGGTGGCTTCGGTGGGGGCGGGTTCGGAGGAGGTCGCTCCATGATGGACACTAACGGGAATGGCACGATTGAACAGGAGGAGCTGGACCGAATGCCGTCATTCGTGCGCGACATGATGAAGTCACGCGGTGTAGAACTGAAAGCCGGGATGAGTGTGGACGAGATGCGGAACTCGATGCGTTCAGGTTTCAGTCAGAGCCGTGACAGCAACAATTCGTCGGGGGGAGCGGACAATCCTGCCAGCAATAACTCCGGTTCGGTGCTGGCAAAGCCCGTACTGAAGCCGTACGTCATGAAGCCCAAACCGGCTTTGATCGCAACTTTGCCACCAGCGTATTCTGAAGTCGACACTAATTTCGACGGTCAGCTTGGGCTGGATGAATGGATGCTGTCGCGGCGAACGGACCTGAATCAGTTTGATGAATTCGATATTGATCATGATGGGTTTCTGATTCCGGATGAACTTAGAGCTGCCGAAGTCGCCGCAGCCGGAACAAACGCAGCAATGTCGGTTCGTACCGAGAAACTGACCATCGTCAATGCGACACCGAAAAAATCATCGAATTCAGCCGCGGGTGGTGCGAACAGCGAGAACCAGGGCACTAACGGATCAAGCCGTTGGAGTCGCGGTGGAGACGTGACGGAGCAGGCCAAATCGTATTTTACGAGACTCGATCAGAACCAGGACGGCACCATCGACAAAGAGGAATTTCAGGAAAGCCGCCGAGTTCGTGGCATGTTTGAAAGAGCGGGAATACAGCCGTCGGGAGGAATGACGCTGGAAGAGTTCACTCAGGCGCTGCAGAAAGCGACTGCGACCGAACAATCCGCTGGTGGTGCTGGTTAACATGCGGAATTCGAGCATGCTAACATTCGTGCGACGTACTCCAATGGTCAATTAATTACGAACTGCTGTTGCCCGCGCGAACTGTTATGCTGTTCCCCGTCTCTCTCCTGAAGAAATGCTGGTTCGTCGCAGGCCCCACGGCCTCCGGTAAGTCCGCTGCGGCGATGAATCTTGCCCGGCGGATCAATGCGGAAATCGTTTCCCTCGATTCGATGGCAGTCTACCGCGGGATGACAATCGGCACGGCTAAGCCCTCAGCAGCAGACCAGGAGTGCGTTCGCCATCACCTGATCGATATCGCCGAGCCCGCGGAGGATTTCAGTGTTACAGAGTTTGTACGCCTGGCCCATGATGCCGCTCTTGACATATCGTTGCGGGGATTAGTTCCATTATTTGTCGGCGGGACTGGTTTGTACCTGCGCTCAATTCTGCGAGGAATTTTTGAGGGGCCCGAGGCAGACTGGAACCTTCGTCACCACTGGGAACAACAGGCGATTCTGCATGGACCGGACTGGTTACACACGGAACTTTCCGTACGGGATCCGGCCACAGCCCGGCATTTGCATCCCAACGACATGCGCCGGATCATCCGCGCGATTGAGGTCCACGAACTCACCGGAAAACCACTTTCAGAGGATCAGCACCATCGCCCGCGACCACTCGAAGAACGCCCATCCTGCGTCGTGTGGCTGCATCCACCGCGTCATTGGCTGCATGCGAGAATCAATCATCGCATCGACCGGATGATGCAGGACGGGTGGCTCGAAGAAACCCGACGGCTGCTTGAATCAGAACGTCCACCCGGTCGCACAGCCCGACAGGCACTCGGTTATCGGGAACTCATTCGGCATCTTGAGGGGGTGATTTCACTGCGGGATGCGATCGAGCAGATAAAGATTTCCACGCGGCAGTTTGCCAAGAGGCAGCATACCTGGTTTCGGAATCTGGAAGAATGTCAGCCGCTGGCAATGACCGGTCATGAATCCGCAGTGGAACTCGCCGACGCGATTTTTAAGTTGGGCACTTCTGCCTGATCCGGACCGAGCTGTTTCCTGATTCACATGGCGTCGGTCGAAACGGCCTGCACGACTGTTACACTTTCTTCTGTTTTCACTTTCATTGGTCTTAATTGAGACTTTCGAGCAATCGAAACACCGAACCACATGTTGTCGAGTGAGCATATGATTTCAGCAGGTCGCAGATTCAGATCCGCAGTCGAACGCAATCGACCACTTCGTGTTGTCGGGACGATCAATGCCTATTGCGCGATGATGGCTGAACAGATCGGACATCAGGCCATCTATCTGTCAGGCAGTGGTGTGGCGTGTTCGTCGTATGGCCTGCCGGATCTGGGAATTACTTCATTGGACAATGTCCTTGAAGACGTCCGTCGAATTACCGCGGCCTCTTCGCTGCCTTTGCTGGTAGACGCCGACACCGGCTGGGGCGGCGCCTTTCAGATCGCAAGAACCGTGACTGAAATGACCCGTGCCGGGGCCGCTGGCATTCATCTTGAAGACCAGGTCGCGCAGAAGCGTTGCGGTCATCGGCCCAACAAGACGATCGTGACCCAGCGCGAGATGGTGGATCGTGTAAAGTCTGCCGTTGATGCTCGTTCCGATCACGACTTTGTCATCATGGCCCGTACGGATGCCGTTGCCGTCGAAGGCCTGGCCTCTGCCATCGATCGGGCGTGCGCCTGTGTTGGTGCCGGGGCCGACATGATCTTTCCGGAAGCGATCACGAGTCTAGACGATTACCGGACCTTCTGCGGGGCCGTCAAAGTGCCCGTGCTCGCCAATCTCACTGAATTCGGCAAAACTCCGCTCTTCACCACCGAACAGATTTCAAGCGTCGGCGTATCTATCGCCTTGTACCCGTTGACGGCATTCCGGACGATCAATAAAGCAGCCGAAGTGGCTTACAAGTCACTGCTGGTGGATGACAATCAGGAAAAACTCCTCGGTTCAATGCAGACGAGGGACGAACTTTACCGTTACCTGCACTACCATGACTTCGAAGACAAACTGGATCGGCTTTTTGCAGACAATGAACATCGGGAATGATGTCAGAACATCACGCATTCAAGTCACTTTAGTCAGAAAGCAGCAGTGATCGATGGGCACAGGCAAGAAATTGGAGGGAGCGGGGCTACGGGGACAAATTGCCGGCCAGACGGCACTTTGTACCGTTGGCAAAAGTGAAGCCGGACTGACCTACCGCGGATTCGATATTAACACGCTCGCTGAGAACGCGCGTTTCGAAGAAGTCGCCTGGCTCCTGCTCTACGGGAAGTTGCCCAATCGCAAAGAACTTGACGCCTGCCTTCAGCGGCTGCGCGATTTTCGTGGCCTCCCCACGCCGCTCAAGGCGGTCCTGGAACAGCTGCCAGTCGATTCACATCCCATGGATGTGCTGCGCACCGGAGCATCGATGCTTGGCAATCTGGAAACAGAAACAGACTTCAGTCAGCTGCATCGTCACAGTGAGCGGCTCATCGCCGTGTTGCCGTCGATCCTGCTCTACTGGTACCGGTTCACTCACGATGGCGTACGGATCGAAACGGCAACTGACGATGATTCAGTGGCCGCGCACTTTCTGCATCTGCTGCATGGCCGGAAGCCGGATCCGCTCCACGTGCAGGTCATGAACGTCTCACTTATCCTGTATGCCGAACACGAGTTCAATGCGTCCACCTTTGCAGCCCGCGTTTGCGCATCGACGTTGTCAGATATCCATTCCTGTATTACAGCGGCCATCGGCACTTTACGCGGACCACTGCATGGCGGTGCCAATGAAGCAGCGATGGAAATGATTGAAAAATGGAAAAGCCCTGATGACGCAGAACGCGGGGTTCTCGCAGCGCTCGCACGCAAAGACAAAATCATGGGGTTCGGTCATGCGATTTACAGCACCTCCGATCCACGCAATGCGGTGATCAAACGCTGGGCAGAACGTCTGGCAGGTAGTGTGGGAGACAAAACTCTGTTTCCGGTTTCGGTACGAATCGACGAAGTGATGTGGCGTGAGAAAAAATTGTTTCCCAACGCCGATTTCTACCATGCGTCCGCGTATCACTTCATGGGCATTCCGACGCGACTCTTTACACCTATATTTGTCTGTTCGCGGGTGACGGGCTGGTCTGCACATGTGATGGAACAGCGTGCCAACAACCGCATCATCCGCCCCAGTGCAGAATATACCGGACCGGAATCGGCTGAATGGATTCCGCTGGACAAACGCGACTGAATCGGCTCGGCAGCAAACATTTCTTCGGACCGCTGTCGCTTCATCTTCATCCGTTACAAAGTCGAAACAGTTTGTACGACTCAATGTGCGGGCAGGTCTCACAAATCAGGCTTACGACGGATGTTCACAATACGGCACT
Source organism: Planctomycetaceae bacterium (assembly GCA_020426105.1). Classification (GTDB taxonomy): domain Bacteria; phylum Planctomycetota; class Planctomycetia; order Planctomycetales; family Planctomycetaceae; genus SXXK01. The sequence goes on along the minus strand of JAGQQS010000271.1, from coordinate 1,333 downwards.
TCACTACATTCCTGCGAATCCTGCTGACGACAATCATGTTGGTCTTAACGTCGCAGTGGCTTCCGGCTGATGACTGGCCGAATTGGAGTGGGATCAATCACGACGGCATTTCCCGCGAAACCGGATTCGCCGACACATGGCCGGATGGTGGCTTGCCCATCGAGTGGACTCGTGAAATTGGCATTGGCTTCAGTTCCATGGCCGTTGTCGGACATCGGTTGTTCGCGATGGGCCACGAAAGCGGAGTTGAAACCGTCTGGTGTCTGGACAGTCGTACTGGTGCGGTCATCTGGAAACATCAATATCCAGGTGAACTGCTTCCAAATCTCCACGAAGGCGGGCCGGGGTCCACTCCGACAGTCGCGGCAGAATATGTCTACACACTTGGAAAGGAAGGGCAGCTGTTCTGCCTGAACGTTGCCGACGGCAAAGTCGTCTGGGAAAAGAAACTGCAGCAGGAGCTTGAAGTTAAAACACCAGAATGGGGCTTCAGCAGCTCTCCGCGAATCGTGGGAAACCAGTTGATTCTGGAGGCAGGTCGTGTCGTCTCATTCGACAGGCGAAACGGTGAAAAACTGTGGCAGACAGAACCGCACGACGCAGGCTATGGATCAGCAGCCGTCTTCCAGCAGAACGGGCAAACACTGATCGCCACGCTGGACTGCGACGGGCTGCGAATTGTCGATGCCGCGAATGGAACGCAGGTGGCGTTTACTGAATGGAAGTCTCCTTACAAAACGAATGCGACAACACCGATCGTAGCGGGCGATGAGATTTTCATATCGACGGGCTACAAAGTTGGATGTGGACTGTTTCGGCTGCAGAATGAATCGCTTGAGCCCGTCTACAAAAACCCGGACATGCGCAATCATTTCAACAACTCGATTCTGCTCGACGGATCCCTGTACGGATTTGACGGAGATTCGCACATCGGACGCCTGGTGACGCTCAACTGCATCGATTTCAGGACAGGAAAGCCGGCGTGGAAACAACGCGGTCTGGGGTGCGGATCGCTGCTGATCGCCGACGGCAAGCTCTTGATCCTTGCGGAAGACGGGACACTGGTTCTGGCCAAAGCTTCATCGGCGGCATACACTGAACTCGCGCGCTCGCCGTTTCTTGAGGGACGTTGCTGGACAGTCCCCGTCCTTGCGGATGGACGGGTTTACGGTCGCAATGCGGCCGGAAAACTGGTCTGCGTTATTTTGCCCAAAGCTACCGGGAGTCGCTGACACGGAACAGGATGGTTCAACCGGAATCAGTTCCACAAGTCCGCGTTCCACCTGAACCAATGTTCGATCCCGTCGGCGGAGCGACGGGTGTACGGTACACC
>JAGQQS010000270.1 GCA_020426105.1 Planctomycetaceae bacterium | reverse complement strand
CCGCTGGTCCCAACCTGCGGATTCTTAACCTCTATCCTGTTTGAGCAACCCGCAGTGGACGCTGTCCCGCCGCTCACAATTTCACAATTCCGCCTGACGATGATCGTCGCTGAAACGGCGGCAAAGAACGGTATGGCCAATTTGTCTCGCATTGCCGTCAGGGACGCGATGCTGGGCGGGACTCCGGTTCCCGATCCGGTTGCAACTCCGGTGGCCAACAACGGCCGTGTCGTGCGTTCGTCGCGTGGTGTCCCCGATGATTCGGCGGTTAAGCTGGACGCCGAAGTTGTGACATCTTTGCAATCCGTCATCGCGAAATGGCACGGTGATGATTACTCCGCATTGGATGTCTATTCGCTGCTCAAACCACTCGTCTTTCCCGCGTCTCGTCCCGCCGATGTGATGCTGTTTCCGGACAATACGAAATTGCGAGACGCGCAAACGAAGAGTTTGGGAGCCACGCTTGTGGCCTGGGCGAAGAAGGCTGATCAGATTGCCGATCTGAAAACGCAGATCGACGCGCGAAAAGAAAACCAGTCGGCGACCATTCCGGCGCTGGTGCTGTTGACACAGATTGATCTTGCGATTGACGACGAAAAGGCCGCGGCTGAACATCTGCAGGCACTTGCGGAGTCAATGCAAAAGGCCCCCAATCCCGCAACATTTCAACTTGCCTGTCACGCTGCGCTGCCCGCTGCTGATCGGAAGGAGCTGGAAGAAGATGCCTACGCCATTCTGAAGTCTGCCGTGCAAATGCCGTGGACGACACCGGACCCGAACAACTACAACTACAACGACAGCGGCACGACGACGGGCAAGCTGGATGAGCAAGTCAACCGCTATCTCGTGAAACGTGGTGATCTCGATGAAGTTCGCAAATATTTTGACGCGCAGCAGGCGGCGAAACAGGTTCAGTACAGTCGCTACGGCGGAGACTATGGTTTGTATCTGCAATGGCGAGACCTTGCCGGGTTCGCCTCTGAAGCCGCTCGGAATCGCATTCCGACGATTGCCATGGACTATCTGGGCAGAGCGACAGATTTTGATGCGAAACAATACTCGCCGCCTGACATGACTTTGCCTCTCGCAGCCGTCGTGGGTTACGTGTCCACCCTTGAACCCCGCCAGCAATTTGAAACATGGCGGGACTGGACGATGCCAAAAGAAGATCGTCAGACAGTTCGCATGGTGGCTCAGTTCATGCGACCGATAGATGCTCCGGAATCCTTTCTGCAGCTCGATCCGCGTCCTGGAATTCCCCGGCAGTCGAATCTGCTGTGCAATCTGACGGAGATGCTGTCTGCCGCCGCAGCCTGTGGGGCTCTGGATGAACTGCATACCGCCGTGCTGAAAGCCCGCGAAGATAAACTTCCCAACGCCGAATTTCTCTATGCGCTGTATCTCATCGAGACTGAGAATTCGGCTGACGGAATCCCTGTGGTTCAGGAACTGCTGGATTCTATGCAGGATCGGAACAAGAGTGAAAACAACCGGCAGTCACGTTCGCCGACAGGCGATTACGTAATCTATCAGCGCTGTCTGCAGTCGCCCGCATTCGCCGAATTCTTTGCCAGGTCTGGACGGACCACTCTGCGGATGATGCTGGAGTCCCTGCGAACAACCGATTTGATTTCTCGGATGGACGTGGATTTTGCGGAGGTACTTTCAGCAGGAACGAACGGCCAATTAAAACCGGGAAATGTAACTGGCCTGGCGGACTGGTTGCCGATATCGCCCTCTACAAAATTCAGTCCGTCAATTCCCGCATGGTGGGCGGCGCATGACAATATGCTGTATCACTTCGCGGGTGATGGCATCGATGTGTTGTATTTTGCCTGGCCTGTGGAAGGCAATTTTGAGTTCTCCGTGGAGTGTCTGCAACGAAACTGGGGTGAGTGTGACGCAGGTTATGGTGGTGTCATTGTCCAGTCACAGGCCTTCGGCAACTCCGGAGTTGTGATCAGCACGACGGGCGAAGACGCGGTCAGTCGCCCGACAGGTCTGAAGCGAAAGGTTCCCTCCTTTAACAAGGTTCAGGTGCAGTCGGTTGACGGTAAACTTCGGTATTTACTGAATGGTCATCTGGCCTATGAGGAAACACTGACGGGGACGTGTCCCTGGATTACGCTGGCCTCGACGAATGCACGAGTCTCCACCTTTCGAAATCCACGGCTGAGCGGTTCTCCCGTCATTCCGAAAGAAGTGCGGTTGCTGGGTCAGACCAGCATGGAAGGATGGAGTTGCTCCGGATTCGGCGATCGACGTCCATCACCAAGAATCATGGCGCAGAAGCCGAAGGGCGAAAATGACCGAATTACCTATGAGCAACGACGACAGCCTGCGGTGTTCGACTGGTCAGTTAAGGACGGTGTGCTCAACGGCCGTCCCGATCCCGATGCGGCAGCGGATCGGCAAAGTCGGATTCGCTATTGTCGTCCTCTGCGGAGTGGTGAGACGCTGCGGTACGAGTTCTTCTATGAGCCGGGAACCATTGTGGCACATCCTTCGATTGGTCGCCTCACGATGCTGCTTGAGCCTGCCGGCGTGATGACCCACTGGCTGGCCGAGCCCGCATGGGACGACGCCATCAGTGGCATCCCGCTCGACAATGCGATCGCTGAGCCGGAATACCGACGCGGTCCGGCTGAACTGCCGTTGAAAGCGGCCGACTGGAACGCAGTCGAGATTTCACTGCAGGATCAAACCGCCCTGATCACATTGAATGGCACGACTATATTTGAGAGACCACTCCCCGTGCACAGCGACACACAAGTTGGCATGTTTCGGTATCAGCAACAGGAGTCCAGAATTCGCAACGTCGTGCTATCCGGCGACTGGCCAGAAACGCTCAGCAACGAACTTAAACAAAACATGCTGCTGCATCAGACGCCGATGTCCGCAGGGGATCAGAAAATGCTGGGCGAACTGATTCCCGAGCATGTGTTTGAGGTCCAGGTTCCCGAATTTCTTGCTCATGTCAGAACGCTTAGTCGCGAGGATGCGTTTCAGGTCCTCAAGGACTGGGTGCTGCCGTCCGGTAGTCATGACTCGATGCGTCTGGCGTATCGCTGCACCCCGATTGAACCAGGATCCGACGCACGTCCTGCGTCACCGCTTGATCTGCAGAGCCCGGCACTGGAATTGGTCCGGCTGGCAAAGGAACTCAATCGCACCGAGGTACTATTGACCGAGGTCAACGCAGTTCCCGCCGTGGGAGAACTTGCCCGCAGAAACCGTCTGGCGCTGGAGACACTGCTGCTGCTGCAGGGAACAGACATGGATCTGATTCGTGTGAAGGTCAAAGAAGTCGTCGCGACGCTGGAGAAAGGACTTTCGCCGCTGGTGACTCCGCAGCAGCGAGCTGCAGAAGTGCTGGTCGCCTGTGAAGCCGCGATGCGCCCGGCCACGCGACCATTCGCCCGGGAAATTGCCAGCGCCGCGTATCGGATGGAACAGGATGAAAAGTTCAACAGTCATAACGATCGATTCGCCGGAATTGTCAACGGCGTGCTGGCACCTCTAATCCCTGAGCTGTCGGAATCGTCATCTGAGCCGCTGCTTCCGAAGCAGTGGGCTGGGGTGCAGTATCTACTGCCGCAGAATCGCGCGTTTGGACAGCGGGCGTCGGCCTGGAATTTTTCCAGAGGACAGGCGCATCATCTGCCTGGTGCTCGACGGACAAATCAGTTCTTTCAATCTCCGTTGCGGGGCAATTTTGACATCAGGGCAGAGTACTCTGTTCCTCCAAATGCAACAAAAATCGGCAATATTTTTGTCAGTTGGGGAATGTTTTCAGCGATCCCTCGCGCCGATCTGAAAGCGATCAGAATGGTACGGACTTTGGACAGCGTGGCGGATCAGGAAAAGAAGCTGGAAATCCCCGGCTGGAATGAAGCTGCTGAAATCCGCATCACTGTTAACGGATCCAAAGTCACAACTGCCGCCAACGGAGTGACGATTCATGAAGAAGTATTACAGGGAACACCCAGCCCCTGGATCGTGCTGCAGGCTGCTGGTGCCGGTGAAGAAGCAGTCATCAGGAATCTGAGGATCACCGGAACACCAGAAATTCCGGATCAGATTGATCTGATCGACATGACGGGATGGCGATCCGATGTCTACGGCGAGCGTCATGCAGCAGACGCCGGTGATGACAGCGTCCAATGGAAGAAATCGGGCGATGAGATCGTTGGGCAAATCAACACGAATGTATCGGCGCAGCCGCTTGAGTCCCTGCTGATGTATCAGCGTCCGATGCTGGAAGATGGTGAAATTCAATTCGAAGCGTTCTGGGTGCCTGGTGAGCAGGAAGTTCATCCTGCCGTGGGACGCACTGCGATTCTCATTCAACCCGATGGAGCACGCCTGCATTCGCTGACGGAGGCGCAATATGAAACGCGTGACCTGGCTCCCGACAATGCATCCCCAATTCCGGGCGATGCCGCAAAGATTGAACTTCGGCCCAATGACTGGAACCAGATCCGACTCACACTGACGGGAGATCAGTTGACCGTGTTCGTGAATGGCATGGAAGTGGCGGTGCATCAGGTGAGCGAAATTCCGACAGAACGCTTTTTGGGACTATTTCGTTATTCGGATCGCCATCAATGCCGCGTTCGGAATTTGGTGTATCGCGGCAACTGGCCTAAAATACTGCCGAGTATTGAGGAACAGGAACTTGCATCCCAGCCGCCGAGGCAATGATCGCTACCGTGGATGAAGATGAAATCATCCCTCGCAAGCAGTGCGGCTTTAGCCCGGCGGTCCGACGGCGTGTTGATTTGGTCGTTTAACCCGTGGCCGAAAGGCCAGGCCGTTCTAAACAACCTGGCCTTTCGGCCACGGGTTAAACAAGAAGAGGTATTTCTATGATTAAATCAACACGCCGCTGATCTCCCGGGCAAATTAATCTGTACATGCGTCCAATCGTCCGGCAGATTCAGCCGGACCTGGATCAGCAAAACTTGCGAATTCCTTTACCGGGCAGGCATGGGCTGCCTGAGTGTCGGAGTTGGTGTTGACGCGATTTTGCTGAATCCGCATGATTCGACAGATTCCTCTCAAGCTGCGACGTTGTCTCTCTCTCGAACTCCGAATTCTTCGGAAATTGCAGCCTGAATCGCCTGGTTCAACCGAGCCGAGCACCCTGTCAAATATCTCGCCCGTTTCTATACTCTCAGCAGGTGATCCTGTGAAGAAGCTTTCTTCCCTGACGATCGCAGCAATTTTATTGCTGACAACGCAGCGAACTGCCCAAGCGCAGCCTGGATATCCATCGGTCTACGCAAATGGCAGTGGATCTCAGAATTTTAATCCGTACCAGAACACGGGGGGTTACGGATACCGCGGCTCGCCAGCGTCATACGGCAACTATCCGGGTACTGTGCAGCCCGGTGATGGGTATCGGCAGTCACTTGCGATGCAGCGAAGTATTTATGAACCAACGCTCACAGCCATGACGTTGTTTCAGGATGGCGGCGTTCCATTGCCGCCAGACGCCGGCGCAATTCCTTCAACAGGCACATTTCAGCCGTCAAACCCACCGGTTGGAATTCCAGACTCCAGTGGCCCGATCATTTCAACACCAGACATGACCCTGCCGCTGTATGATGAAAATACGACCTGGAATGCGTTTGCTCCGCCGATTACGTCCGACCCATTTGTCGGTCAGCCCGGGATGGCACCTTATGGACCCACGAGCCCGTATGCGACGACACCACCGCCAGGCACGTTTGCCTACGGAGCGAACCCCGCCAATCCGTATCGATTCGGCTGGAGCAATCGTCTGGATGCCTCATGGTTACCAGGTGGGGATGTGCAGGGAACACCTGGAGGCATTAATGGGGGTATGGACATAATCGGGGTTGATTACAAATTGACGAACACGACCCCGATGGTTCCAGGCTGGATTCTTAACTGGACCAATCAATTTGGCTGGCGAAATTGGAGCGGCCCCGGAGGTACATTGAATCTGCCGGACAACGTTTTCCGCCTGGGAATCGATCTGGAGTTAGAGACGCCAAAGGCTGGCCCCTACAGCATCAGTCTCGGAGTTACACCGTCGGTTAACACAGACTTCGATTCCGGAGCATTTAGTGAAGGCTTCCAGCTCGATGGCCGCGGCATTCTGTTTATGCAACTCGATCAATACTGGACATTGGGCCTGGGGGCTCAATACTGGGATCGCGTCGACAGCATTATTTTGCCATGGGCCGGACTTATCTATCGCGATGACTACTGGGAATGGCAGCTGATGTATCCGGAAGCGCGTGTGAGTTTATTTCTGGGGAATGAGGCGTACTGGTCGAAGTGGATTTACGTACGTGCGGAGTACCATGTCGAGGCCTATGGCGTAAATCGCACGTTCGCCGGTGGCAATGCAGACGATCAGATCCAGCTGGCTGACAAGCGACTTCTGCTTGGTTTCAAGATGGACACGGGAATGTACAGCTGGATTATTGAAGGTGGCTGGGTCTTTGACCGTGACGTGAAATTCGACAGTTCGGCCGTTCCGGGATTTGGCCTCGACAATGGCTTTATCGGGCAAATCGGACTACGTTACTAGTTCTCCTTAACCGCTTTTGGGTTTGATATCACCGATGGACGCTCCGATCGCTGTGATTCTGGCTGCCGGCAAAAGTACGCGGATGAAGTCCGAAGTACCGAAGGTTCTGCATCCGGTTTGCGGACGGCTGATGATCGACTATGTGCTGGATGCCGCGCGGGCTGCAGGGGTCAAACGACTTGTGGTCGTGGTGGGACATAAGGCGGATCTGGTTCGCAAATCCTTGGCGCATCACCCGGACGTCACATTTGCTGAACAGACCGAGCAAAAGGGTACTGGCCACGCCGTGATGATGTGCGAAGACGCGCTTCGCGGACATAACGGTTCGGTGCTGATTCTGGCCGGTGATACGCCGTTGCTGCAGGGAACGTCACTCAAAGCGCTCCTTGACGCCCAGTCCGGCGAACAGGCCGCATGCGTGATTGGAACTGCAAAGACCGTCAACAATGACGGGCTTGGGCGCGTCGTACGCGATTCCGCGGGAGCGTTTCAGTGTATCGTGGAACACAAAGATGCCACGCCGGAGCAAAGGCAAATCACAGAAATCAATACAGGCTGTTACGCGTTCAATACGCAGTTGTTACTACAGTCGCTGCAGAAACTGAAACCGAATAACGTGCAGTCGGAATACTATCTCACTGATTGCCCGAAAATTCTGATGGATGCCGGGCATCATGTGACCGCCAGCTGCAGTCTGACTCTGGAAGAAGCACTGGGTGTCAATACGCGAGTGCAGTTGTCAGAAGTTCAGACAAGTATTCAGGCTCGAATTCACGCAGAACTCATGCTGTCGGGCGTGACGATTGAGAATGTGGCCCAGACGACAATTAACTTTGGTGCAAGGATCGGTCGCGACACGACCATTCGCCCTTTCACCGTTGTAGATGGCAATGTTGCAATTGGTGAAAACTGCGTGATCGGACCGTTCATCCATGTGACCGGCCCGCGTACGATTCCGGATGGCACTACGGTCAAATAACAGGCACGGCGGCACTTCCGGCTGTGGATCCTGCACCGCGGCCATGATTGACAGTCATGAACACTGCACAATTAACAGAACAACCTGGCACATCCGACGCACCTTCGATCTGGATCGTCGTGGGGTTGCTTGTATTTCCGTGCCTGACTGCCATGGTATTGGGTTCCCGGGACTCCGGCGATCCCCCCTGTAACATCACGACCAGCCGACCGGCATTAGTATTTTCCGAATATCTGATCGACTATGGACAGGACCCGGTCGCTCAGCAGCCAACGCTGACGACGGATTTTTACTTCAGGAACAATGGAGCAGAGAAGGTACAGATCACCGGGATGGAACCCAGTTGCGGCTGTCTGGCCCCCAGTATCAACACCAGCGAAATTGATCCTGGAGCGATCAGCAAAGTGACCCTGCCGATTCGTATGAATAACGAGCCGTCTGGTTTCCGTGAGTATACCGTCACCGTCTCCTATCTGGACCCCAAACCACGTCAGGTGACGCTGACAGTCAAAGCCGTCCTGCCTGAGAAATCTCTGATTGTCGAGCCACGCGTGCTGATGGTCATGGGAGCCGTAAAAAGCAGCGAGCCCCGTACCGTAACCATCCTGGACTATCGACCGGAATCCGCCGCAAAGCCGATGCGCATCACGGGTGTTACGGGGTCATCGTCCCTGTTTACCGCCGAACTGGCCGGGCAATTCCATCACGAAGGAGCCAGTCGGACATCCATCAGTGTGCAGTTTATTGAAAACGCACCGCAGGGTCGGCATCGTGGAGTCATCAATGTTGCAACCGATGACCCGATGTTTCCTATGATTCAGATCCCCGTGATTGTCGGAGACAATAAACGTGACCCATCTTCTGACTTTGTTCGTGTATCGCCTGAGCCCGGGCGGATGATTCTGGACACTGCAGCACCTGCTGAATCGACAGGGATGACGATGGTGTTCGATATCCCGAGTCGCTGGAAGGTAACACACTGCGACACGTTTCCCACAAACATCGCGGCACAATATGACGCGGTCCCCGGTACTGTTCCTGACCATCAGACCGTCAGCGTGCGCTTGTCAATCAATGAATTGCCGCAACGCGGCATTGAGCAAGCCGTGCTGACACTCAACGCCACCGATGGCGACACGCCGGAGATGGTCACCGTGCCAATCACCCTCGTCTGGAAGTAGTTCGACGGGATGCGGAACTTTCTCCGCGGCCAGCGTTGGTTTTTCAAACGCTTCTGCCAAAATGGAACACGAGCACGCCAGTTCCGCTACCGCTTGAAATTGAACAACCTCGACGAAACTAGTGCTCTGTCAAGCCTCAGAAAAGGGGTCCGGAACCAATAGTGCGCAGCACCCT
>JAGQQS010000269.1 GCA_020426105.1 Planctomycetaceae bacterium | reverse complement strand
GCATCCTGCCAGTATGGGGCCAGAATAATTTGCGGTCGAACGGTTCTGAAAACTTCAGCCAGCTTTCGACGTGCATCGAGTGTTGCCTGCAGGCTGCGATTGGGAAGGTCGAGATTACTGCGCCAGGTGAGTCCGAGGATCTCGGTGGATTTCTCCGTTTCGCGGCGACGTGTCTCCAGGGATCCATGAGGTGTCGGTTCCCCCGATGTCAGCTCCACGACGCCCACGCGCAGATTCTGCTGAACGGAAACGGCAATTGTGCCGCCTACGCTGATTTCCGCATCATCAGGGTGGGGAGCAACGACAAGTATGTCGAGTGGCAGCATGAAGTCCTCTGGGCGCAATTGGGGGCTGAGTTACACTCCGGCAGCGGCAGAAACAGGAATCTTTTTTTCCGCTCCGAACGCGATCTCCGTTTCGAAATCTGTTGACGAAGTGTGACGATCCTTATTCGCCGCGTCAGCGCACACGGCATCACATTGTGCAGGAATTTCTGATGATTCGATCGCGAAACATTTTGCTGACTGCGTGCCTGGCAGGCCTGTCTCTCGCCGGTTGTTCCATTGTTGAGTCCCCGCGCAGCGCAATGCGAAGAATGACCCGCACGTTTACACCTCGAGCCGTTGATGCCGACGACGATTCAGAGAAAGATGACGGTCAATGGGATTTCGTCGGAGATGAAGGCCGAGCGGAATATGACCGCGAACGAGATCCGGACCCATGGTATGGAAAATACATTATCTCTGACAAAGCCCGGTCCATCGAGCGAAATCTGGGAATTGACTACTGATCGCAGTGTTCGGATTCTCTGTGGCTGAGTCGCGTCGTCCCCAGCGAGTGTCGTCCCCGGCGAGCGGTGTGGCGTCAGCCCAATGGCACTTGGTTTAGATTCGCATCTCGTTCGTAGTCCCGGCTTCAGCCGGAATTTGCTGGCCATAGCAACCGTGATTCCGCCTCAAGGCGGGACTACGAACATAAACCAAGTACCATTCGGCGTCAGCCTCCCGGTCCAGCGCGTTCACCTTGCTGGCTGCTGTGGGTCTGAATCGCATTGTACCGGCAAGCTGACGCATGCCACTCGCCGGGCACGCGGTGTCCCGATGGCCGGATTTCCGTCTGGACACGTTTTTAAAAATGCAGTAAACCACCGGCAGATTCTGCGCGTTTGTGCGTTGAAACCGCAAGGATTGCTGGTTTTGGGCTTTATCAGGCTTTGAGCAGAGATCAGAAATAATGCGTTAAATGCCGCACCGGCGCGTTTGCCGCCCGATTCTGAGCCTTCTGAACTCCAACTCCCGCAGCATTCTTCCGCAGAACCTGACTTTTTAAGGTCAGGAAGTCTTTCGTGTATGATGCAGGAAGCCGACAGGATGTCCAGGTTCCCCTTAAAATTCGCCGCCCGCTTGTCGCTGCTGGGTCTGACTGGCTGTATGTATCCGCCCATGTATCAGCAGCCACCTTACGGCCAACCGATGCCGTACGGCCAGCAGATGTATTCGCCGCCGGGAAGCATGGCCCCATCGGGCACAATCGTCGTGCCGCCCTCAAACGCGCCGCTGTACACCCCTGGTGGTCAGACCTACAGCACGCCGTCACAGACAGACGACTTCAGCAAGCCAGCGGAGCCAAAAGATCCTCGCTACTTTAACGCGGAAGACGAAAAGGTCCCGTTGCCAAGCGATCCTGGTGGCAGCACTCGCCCGTTCCTCGAGGATCTGGGGCAGCCATAAATGCGGATGAAGCGAATCGTACAGTAAATCGATTCGCCCCCGCCTCCTCTTCGTGGTAACAGAGCATTGCGAACGACACTTCCTGGCCTGCAACAGACGTCACCAAAACTCAAACTGCGCCGCCGGTGACTTCTGTTAATGAAAAAAGCGGCGAGAATTCGCCGCTTTCCAAAGGACTGCCCAACTGTTGAAATCACGGCGGTCGCTTGTTATTTCACCGGCTCACTCTTCGCCCCTTCCTGAATTGCAAAGAGTCGATTGCGGTTCGCAATAAACATCGTATTGTTGGCCACAACCGGCGTTGCGACCACCGAGGAGCCCATGCTGACTTCGCTTAAGAGTTCCATTTCAGGAGCCAGTTTGAACACGCAGATTTCACCGTCGGTGTCGCCAATGTAAACATGGTCTTCGACGATCAGAGGTGAGCCCCAGGATTCGGCGAACATGTCGTAGGTCCAGTGGCCTTTCCCCGTCTTCGCGTCCAGGCAATGGAACAGGCCGCCAAAGTCGAGTACGAACAACAAGTCGTTCTTAATTGCGACGGTACCCATGGTGCGATGCATGGTCGTTTCGAAGACTGACGGATCTTCTCCGATGTAGTGCCATACAGCAGCTGAATTCGGATTTTCACGCTCAAAATCTCCAGCCTTTTCATCCATCGCCTGCAGGCGTTTTGGTGCGACAGGAGTGTTGGGGTCCTTTGAGTTATAAACAATCGTGGGACTGACGTCACCACGTTTCGTTGGATCGATACACCACAGATGGCCCTGACCGTCGCCGTGTTCCGGGTCTTCTCCGACAGCGATATAAACCAGTCCGTCGTAGACCACCGGGATGGCGATCAGGTGGTTACGCGTCGCGCGGGTCAGTGTGTACAGCGTGCCTTTGGGATTGCAGTCAAACTTCCACAGGAGTTCAGATTTCCCATCCTTACCTTCGGCAGAAAAGCTGTACAAATAACCGTCACCACCCGCGAACAGGACCTGCGGCACACCATCGAAGACTCCGTATGCGGGTGACGACCATTGCCCATGAAGGATATTGGCCCCCGGCGACTTGTCCGTCCACAACACCTGCCCTGAATTGCGATTCACGCAGATAAAGCTGGGAGCGTCTTCTTCCGGAATCGTGAAGTGGCCTTCATCCACGCCATTTCCGGTGTTCACAAATAACAGGTCTCCCACACTTGTGATCGAGCAACTGCACATATTGTGCTGCGACACGCCCAGCTCCTTCATCATGTCCAGTTCCCAGACAACGTCGGCCTCGGTCTCATCGGTCACCTTCTCTTCAACATACGGGCTGTCGTTCTCGCCATCGCGGAAACCTTCTGTATCGAGGCAGACTACACAGCCGCGACTGCTGACATACCACAGGCGTTCTCCATCAACGAAAGGGGAAGCGCAGATGCCCTGATTCGGCCAGTCATGCACACGCCCGGTCGACAGCTTTTCACTCGAATGCTGCCACAGGAACTTACCGTCCTTCTCGTCAAAGCAGATGAAACATCCCAGATCGACGGAACTGGGATAACGTTTAATGTACCCGTTCCCGTTGTTGGTCCCCACATAGACTTTGCCATTGGCAATCACTGGATTGCCATAAGTTTCGGAACCGAGTGGCACTGACCAGCGGATGTTCTCGCCAGTCTCGACGTCCCACTTAATCGGTATGTTTTTGGCATCCGGCGTGTTGTTTCGTGAGGTGCTGCCGCCCCATTGTGGCCAGTCGTGCTTGCCGACTTTCATCGCGGATATCTGCTTCGACAGGAACTGCGTCGGGTCTTCACCCGCGACAGCACTTCGCGACAGCGTCACCGCAGCAACCAGACAAAGCCCCGTGATAATGTGATCCTTCAGTTTCAACATGATCAGAATTCCTTATGGAGGAAGTTTGAGTTTCAATGATTCGACGTCAGCCCTGTTGCACGGGCTCCCCCTGACGGCAGGACATTCTGTTCAGGCCGCCCGGCCTGATGGTGAAGTCCGCCGTGATTTCTCGGTGGTTTATTTATTTGCCGTGACCTGCACATTGTCAATGAAGAATTCGGAGTCGGTCGCGTTGCCAAACAGTCCAGGACTCCCGGTCGTGTTTGGCGTGGCATCCACGGCTTCGATTTGCCAGTCTTTTGGCTCCGGTTCATCGCGCAGCCAGACCTTGCCGCGAAGGATCACTTTCCCATCGCTGTTCTCGCTCTGAAACTTCATCGTATACCATTTGCCAGCGGACCAGTTGATGTTGATTGTCTTTGCGAAACGCAATTCAAGGCGAGCGACCCAGGATCGGACCTGCAGGCGTTGAGCGCCCTGCAAATCCAGTGTATATCGCTGGTTAATCAGCCCCATATCGGGCAGCCTTCCATTCGTATCTGTCGCTTTGAAGTCAGCCTGAATGGTATAGTCGTGCAGATTCGTCCAGCCCATCCATGCCTGACTCCGGGTTCCGAGCGGAATGGTACTGATTTTGACCAGTCCTTTAGCTCCGTCGAGCGGTGCGGGTTTGTGACGGTAGTTGGCGCCAATCCAGACGGGTGGCACCTGGTCGTCGGCAAAATCAAACTTCCAGGGTAACTGCGGAATCACGCGGGCTCGAGCCGTTGCGGAGAGCTCACCGGACTTTGCTGTCAACACGACTGCGGCGAGTCCTGATGTCGGCGCCGTGTAGACCATGTCGTTTCCTGCGACCCCACCACCCGCGACACTGATGGCTGCATCCTTGATCATTTTGACAAACTGACCATTTTTGTTATAGCCGCGCACCTCCAGTTGAACCTTCTCACCGGGATGGAGCATCAACTCACATGGCGTCAGCAGAATCTGGGAGACCTGCTGATCGCTGGCCGCCGGAATCTCAGGCCCGAAGGGCGACTTCGATGCTGCAGTTCGAGCAGCGTCTGCTTTGCCAACACAGTAGAGAGCTTCGATCGAAGGAATGAATATGCGACCATTGGAAATTACCGGTGAACCAAAGACTTCTTCCCCCTGAGGCAGCCGGGAACTGGAAACCACATCGACGCCTTTCTCGGACGGCTTCAGGACATAGTAGCGCCCCGTATTCTCCACCACAATGATTTTTCCATCGACCACAATCGGACTGCCGAACATTGTTCGCCCGAGTTTTTTTTGACCGATTTGTTTCCCCGTCTTCGCATCCGCAATTACCAGCGTCGCGCCATCATCGACGAAGTACACGCGGTCATCAAGCTTGACAATACAACTGCGACCCAGCGTCAGTTTAGGGATCTTCCAGAGCAGTTTTTCTTCCGGAATTTTCCCCTCAACATTGCCATCAAATGCGAACACAGCCCCCAAAATTTTAGGGTCGGTCGCATTTTGTTCCCCGTGTCCGCAATACACGATACCCTGTTCGTCCACGCACGCACTGGAATTCATACCCCGGGCCGATGCCTGATACATCCAGATCTGCTTGCCAGTCCGCGGTTGCAGGGCATAAATCGCACCGTCACCCGCAGCAAATACCATGGCCGCCTGCCCCTTGAATGTCGTAAAGACCGGCGTGCTGTAAGTGGTATCCTTGGGCTTTGGCTGTGTGCTCCTGAGCCATTGCGCTACCCCGGTTTTTTTATCGAAAGCGACGAAACGATGCGCCGGTACGGCCGTCTCGCCCCAGCCCGTCATCACCCCGCTGATAATCACGAGATCTTCAAAGACAACCGGAAAATTTGTACGGCCGCCATACGTTGAAAGCATGCCGTACTCTTCGCTCATTGAATGTTCCCAGATCGTCCGGCCGGTCTTCGCGTCAAGACACTGGAACATGCAGCCCAGCCCAAGCACATAGACGGTGTCCGACTGCGGATCCGCAACGACACTGGACCAGCCAACGCGTTCTGCCGGAGCATCTGACAAAAATACATTGTGAATGCTTTCCCAGATCAACGCGCCGGTCTTCGCATCAATGCATACCGTCTTCTCGCCTTCCTGTGTCGTCTCCGGAAACGCACGGCAGACGACATACACGCGGTCGTTCATCACGACAGGTGACGATCGAGTCGCAAACTCTTCTTTCCGCCACAACAGGTTCTCGCCATCCGGGGACCAGGAGTCAGGAAGTCCGGTTTCGGATGAATGACCGTTGTTGTGTGGCCCTCGCCAGTGAGGCCAGTCTTCGCCAAATGCCACGTGACTCAGGATGCACATGCTGAGGAACGTAAGAAGAGACGTTTTCATGATTTGCTCCCTCCGCACACCTGCGGTTTATTGATCGTCTGTCCCAAAAGGGGTCTGACCCTTCGGAATCAAGTAAATTGTGCTTCTGTTTCACGCTCCCCGGAAAGGGTCAGCCCCCTTTCGGACAGCTCAGTCCGTCTTCTCATCCAGCCAGTCACAACTGGCATCTTCATGCGGTTCCCTGATTCGCTTCAATAACGCCGTAAGCGCGCGCTGCTCAGCCAGACTTAAATGCCCCAATTGCCGCTTGTGCATCGCGCGAACGTCCACCGCCATCCGGTCCAGCAGCTCAAGTCCCTGGGAAGTGATCCCGATTTCCACCACGCGACGATTCTCGCTGCGACGCTCACGAACGACCAGCTCCCGCTGCTCCAGTCGATCAAGCATCCGTGTGGTGTCCGGACT
>JAGQQS010000268.1 GCA_020426105.1 Planctomycetaceae bacterium | reverse complement strand
CATCATCCGCAGCCGAGACGCTGAGACATTCATCACGGCGGGTGTGCTCGGAGGCGGCGAGCATCAACTGCCGCGGGACAAGGATCTGGACATTATCGGGGCGATCGCCATCGCTGGCGGACCGCTGGGAAGCGCAGGCACAGGTGTGGGTGCTTTGGGAATGAGGCAGGGTGGTGGAGGCAATACAAGTCGGACCAACTGCCAGCCTTCTGAAGCCATCGTTGTGAGGGAATTGCCCTGCGGAAGTTCAATCGCCATGCGAATCGATCTAAACAAAGCACTGCAGGATCCATCGCAACGTGTCTTGATCAAACCGAACGACGTGGTCATTCTCCGCTACACACTGACCGAAGAGATTGGCAATGCAGTTCTGAATATGCTGCAGTTCAACTACCTGTTGGGCAGTGGTCTGCGAAGATAGGGATTCGGTTCCGACTGAACAGCGGATAATTTCAGATCGACCGGCGAGCCAGACAGGCTTGCCGGTCGATTTTTCATTGGGCAGCGGCAGCAATTCAAGCTCGGGTCTTAAGTTCCGCTGCAGGTCGCTGCCCCGCAACATCGTCCTGATGCATTGCCGTTCAGGATTCAGCGGAGCTGCACCCGCTGTCTGGTGTGTGCTTGCCCCCCAAAACGCAGAATTACCGTAAGACTTGCGCCGACACCGCGATGGGAAGGCGGTTCTTTGAACGGGATCTCGTCTGAATGGTTTGTCCGTCGGCGAGCAGGCAGAATTGACGCCGCGCGGAGTGTGTTCGGCACAATTTGCCGCTCAGAACATATTTTGCGTTTTCGGAATTCAGTGCGCCATTCAAATTGCGAAATCTGCCTTATGCGTCAGCGGCATTGCATGGCATACTCAGGATCCGTTTGGCGTGGAAGTTTCGGAAAATCGGAGCTCATCCCGCCTGATCAGACGTCCGGTTCGGTCAAGGAAGAAGGAACTCCGTAATGCACGCCTTCCGAAATTTTGCTTGTGTGCTTCTGGCAATGCTCTCGGTCTCCGGCACTGCGTATTGTGGTCGCGTGGAAGCGATTCAGGGGAAACGCTACACGCTTACCCATCAGCATGGTCCGTGGATGATCCTGGTTGCCTCGCTGAGCGATGTCAAAGGCGCCAACCACACCGACGGGCTTACGGCCTGGGAAGCGGCTGACACGATCGTTTATGAACTTCGCACCAAAGGAATTCCGGCTTATACCTATTCCGTCGATGAGGAAACGGTTGAGCTCGACGGGGCCAATTCCGTCCAGAATGCAGCCCGGCGGGTGATTGCGCGTCAGGGAGAGATCTGTGTTCTGGCCGGTAACTTCAAATCAATCGATGATGATGATGCGCAGAAAGTGCTGAAATGGATCAAGAAGAAATACAGTTCCTCCATCGCCGATGAAAAAAAGGGAGGACTGTTTGCGAAAACACCTGGTCAGCCCAGCCCTTTTGGAGGAGCAATCCTGACTATTAATCCGATCTACAGTGGCGAAATTCAAACTCGAAAACTTGATGAGGAAATCATCGGTCTGAATTCGGGTGCTCCTTATTCGCTGCTGGAGAACAAGGGAAGGTATACGCTTCAGGTGGCTACATTTGCTGGTGGCAGCGTCGTGCAGGTCGGGAACCAGTCTTCAACAAAAGCCATGGCGATGTTTGAAAAGAATTTTGGTTCAAATCTCGTCAACTGTGCCAAAGAGGCAATTGCATTGGCCGAAGCGCTGAGAACGGCGTCAAAGTATGGCTACGATTCAGACTACGAGGCCTGGGTATTTCACGATCAATACCGATCGATTGTGACGGTTGGTTCCTTCAGCAGCAAACAGGATCCGCGGATCGTGCCGCTGGTGCAGTTGTTTGGCGGCCGGGCAGGCACCCCGGACAACAACATCATCAGCGATGACGGTATTGTGCCAGCGACGTTCACGATCCCGCAGAAACCGACGGTGCAGAATCCTCTGAAGAAACAGTGGTACTTTGACAAACAGCCGCGGGTAATGACGGTGCCGATTGTGAAGTGAGTATGAACCCTCAAAAATACTCCGTTGCGGTTCACGCGGGTTTTGTCAGGGGGTCTAAGACGAGCGATGGGTTCGCACTCTCCAGCAATGCCTGCGCTTCGACTAACTCGGCAGGCTCGGAGAATTTTTTCCTGCCCAGTCCGATCAGCAGGATGGTTGCCGCTGTCTTCAGAATAATCGACAGGTCGTACCACATCGAACTGCGTCGCATGTAAACGAGGTCCATCGCCAATTTGATCGGAAGCAGATTTTTTACGTAAGACTGTTCCGGGTCGTTGTCATCCAGTTTCAAATGACTGTGCGTGTAATAGTGAATGCTCCCGGGACTCGAAAGTCCCGGGGCAATATTCAGCGTCTCCCGTGAGAGCGATGAATAATATTGTGCCACGATTCTGGGGTCCTCGGGCCGAGGTCCCACGACCGACATTCTGCCGATCAGGATGTCGAACAACTGCGGAAGCTCATCGATCTTAAGTTTACGAAGAACTCGTCCCACAAAAAATACGCGCGCGTCCTTCGCTCCGGTAATCGCACTTCCGTGTTCGGACCCGATATGCATCGTCCGAAACTTGTGCATCAGGAAGACTTCACCAAAACGCCCCGCGCGACGCGCTCGATAGATCGCGGGACCCGGACTCGACAGCTTCACGCTGACAAATCCCAGCACGAGAATCGGAGACAGGATGATGATGCCCAGCAGGGAAGCGATGATATCGAACAGACGTTTGACCATGGTGTGAAACACTTTTACGAATCTGCTTAAATCCCAGGGCAGGCAGGATCCTGCCACCCGGGACGACGATGACTTTGGCGAAATTGCCGGCTCAGCAGGGGCTGACGCTGGATTGTGACATTAACACTGCCAATCATGGGATTGTCAAAATACCGCACCCGGCTAAGGAAGCGCCCGAGGGCAATTTTCTCGTATGCTGTCGTCTTCGTCCAGACCGCTGCGTAAGATGGAGACCATGCTGAAATGATCGATATTACCGTCGTCCTGACTGCCAAAAGCAGCGATCAAGTCCCGACTCTCCGGGAATTACTCGCAAAACACGCAAATTTGTCGCGACAGGAACCAGGATGTGTCCGATTTGAGGCATTTGAGTCGCAAACTGTGGCAAACACATTTGTGTTGATAGAACGGTGGGCCTCTCAGGCTGAACTGGATGTGCATCGCACGGCTGAAGGATTCAAAACAATATACGCACCGAAAGTGCTCCCTCTGGTCGATCGCGTGGCCCATGTCTGCCACATGCTGCCAGGTGTAGAAGTCCCATAGATACGGAACAAAAGTACAGGTCATGAGCAGAAGTTCGTGAATCGCGGTGTTCGAGGGTGAACAGTTCTTTCAAATGCTCTGAATTTGCAGTAAACAAAGTAGGATTTATCAGGCTTTCATATTCCGGATCAAAATGCTTCGGTGGCATCAACCGCGGCGGTTCGATACGGGGTAATGTGAACGCGCCAGTTTTTGAACATTATCGGGGGGCTTGCAGCAATTTCCGCACGATTCGCGTCCAGGTAACCGAGGTGTGGAATTAGCGGCAGCTGACATATGGACTGAAAATGTCGACCGTCATTCGATCCTGCCCAGGTTGCAATTCATCCATTCTTGCGGACACCGCTGAGTGTCCTGAGTGCGGGCACGTCTTCCATGAACGGCGGAGTTCCAGCACGATGGAATCCGTTGATTTTGGATCCATGAAGTCCGCCAGCATCGTCGATCCCTGCCCGCATTGCGGCGAATTAGTGCGAACCGGACTGGTACGCTGCTGGAACTGTAATGGATTCATGCGGGAAGATATCGCCGCCAGCTACCGGGACATGAGGACGACCCCGCAACAGATTATCTACAGTACAATTCCTCCGGAAGAACGTACCGATTACCTGCCGGCCCGGGGTGATGGAAACGACGTTCCCAAAATCTACGATGCTGATGATTTTCAATTGTCTGCGGGGCCAGCTGATGCCGACTCGCGCTCGGACGAGTCCACGTTTGAATTGAGCAGTGGCGAGCAGGATGCGTCTAAAGTACCTGCGGATGGTCCCGATAAGCCACAAAGCAAAACGCCCGGCGGGACAACAACTGCGGAAGGAGGGACGGGCGTCGATTCCGGAAGCGCGGATCCGCCACCCAGCGCGGCTGGAAAGGCGGGAGCCGTCGATGAAGATTTGTTGTCGATTGCGATGCAGGAAGAACGCGAAGTCCGGAAGCGGCGCGGTGAAAAAATTGCCGAACGACAGCTCAAGCAGATGCTGGTTCCGTGCAGTTGTGGTGCATGGATTCGAGTCCTCGAAGACAAAGCTGGCAAAGTCGTACGTTGCCGCCAGTGCAAGCAGCCAGTGAATGTGCCGAATATTCGCCGCAAAGTGGAAAAGAAGGATGACAGTGCGGCCGTTCCTAAACTGGCCGTCACCTGGGTGGAAGGTATTCACTTCTTTCGGATACAGCCCACTTCGGTGGTCCTGAAGCCCGGCAGCGTGGCCGACAAATTTATCGACGCCGACGTGGCCGTCACCGATTCCCGGATTGTCATTGTTGCATTTACAGGTGGAGATAAGAAAAAACGCGGGCTGATGGGCAAGACGCCAAAGCTCGACCGTGACGAACAACGAAAACGCATTCGAGAGACGGTTGCGGCAGTCGGAGATTTCAATGGTCTGGCGGAAGTCGAAGTCCATTCAATCTCCTCGGAACACATGGCTGAGATCCGTCTGGTACAGCCGATTCTCAAGGCTCATGAATCGATGTTCGCCGGCGTCCCGGTTTTTGGAGACGGACGAATTGCACTGTTTTTGCCTATTAGCTCCGGCGATGGCCAACAGTCATTCTGTTCGCAAAGTATTTCCGGTTTTCGGACGCTGCAGGAGTTGCTGAAAAAGAATTTCGATCTGGAACTTCCAGCTGCCGAAAACGGAGTTCCTGAAGCTGACAAGACTGATAACCTGATCTGTTTTGTGAACCAAACACGAGTCGAGTCAATTCGGAATCTGATTTACTACCAGCAGGATCCTGGATTCGAACTGGAGCTTTCCGGTTATCGTTGCAAAGCGTGCTCAGCAGTGATCAGCGAGGAGGGGCGCAAAAAGAATAAGCTTGGTGGGGCTAACGGGAAGGGGATTGCCAAAGCGAAATGCCCGAAATGCAGTGGAAAAATGGGCAATGAACCGCTTTATCGAATTAAGAAAGCGCCGCTTGCTGAGACCGCTTCCGAGAGCCCCGAAGCATAAGCCACCCGGGAGCAGGCCGCGAGCCGCGTTTATAGAATATATGGCATCGAGCACGACTGTTTCTGAACCTCAGAACGCACCTCGTGTCTGTCAGGCCATCCCTGTCAGCCTCAGCATAAAGCCCTGAGGCACTGTACAACGGGGGTGCGCGCCCCTTTGGGGAATTTCTCCGTTTTGCCGTCAAACGTCTCGCAGACTCGCTGTTTTCGCAGCGACATACTCAAAAAAAACGTGATGTCGTTGGCAAGCCTTCTGTCGCGCGCGTATGCTTCATCAGCGTGGCTGAGCCTTCTCGCTGACGGATCGGCAACTCATTGTCCCCTTGGATAGGCTCGGAAACGGCAGGTGACTGCGATGTCCAGTTCTGTTCTGGAACGACCAACATTAGTACTCAATCGCAACTGGCAGCCGGTCGCAGTCTCGACCGTCGCTCGTGCTCTGATCAAAGTCTGGAATGAATCGGCGAGGATCGTTGATCCTGCGAATTTTCAGATTTATGGCTGGGAAGACTGGGCTGGCATACGCCCGGCGGACAGTGACCCCGTCATTCGCACGCAGTGGCTGACGCTGAAAGTTCCGGAAGTGATTACGCTGACGCACTACGATCGGCTGCCGATAAAAATAGTGGCTTTTAGCAGACGCAATGTTTTCAAACGCGATGGCTATATGTGCCAGTATTGCGGCTGCAAACCCGGCAGTGAAGAGCTGACGATTGACCATATCCTGCCGCGCTCACGCGGCGGCATGTCCAGCTGGCTCAATTGCGTTCTGGCCTGTATCGACTGCAACACGCGAAAGGCCAATCGGACGCCCGAGCAGGCTGGAATGCCACTGAGAAGCACTCCCTCGCGTCCGATGTGGAACCCACTCTACGCCCCGCATGGTGTGCGAATTGAAAGCTGGTCTAAATTTGTCAGTGAAGCGTACTGGAACGTCGAACTGGAACAAGCGTGATCGAGAGGCATCGGATTTAAGGCAGTCTCTGATGTCCCTTTTTCTGCGCTCTCAAACCGTGCCCGGTATCTCAATCGGTGCCGGGCCGGTTGTCCAAGGCTCCGAATTCTCGTCGTTGCCTT
>JAGQQS010000267.1 GCA_020426105.1 Planctomycetaceae bacterium | reverse complement strand
GGCCCACCAATCGAAGCTCTGCCCACGGTGGGCCGGCACGGCTTAGCTGCCGCTTGTCTACCAGCAATATCATTAAAAACGCGTTATAAATTGTCACTTTAAAAGCTGCACGATCTCCTGGCTGGGAAGGACTCGTGGCCTCGTCCACTACGACAGGGATGGTCGCATGATTTCGGCACTCCCCTAAAACCGCAAGCTCCGACACCCATCACAATTCGCTGTAAACACCTGCTATGGAAGGGGTTAAAAGCGGCACGATCTCTTGCAGGGGGATCGGGCTCAGGAGGCGCGATTCCTTGTGGCGTGCGGATGCGCCTTCTCATAGGTCTCCCGCAAGCGTTTTGTGCTGATGTGAGTATAAATCTGCGTTGTCGTCAGACTTTTGTGCCCCAACAATTCCTGCACGCTTCGCAAATCGGCACCGCCGTCCAGCAGGTGAGTCGCAAAACTGTGCCGCAGCGTGTGCGGCGTCGTTTGCTGCGTCAGTCCGGCTGTCGTTATGTGAGTTTCCAGCATGCGCCCGATACTGCGCGTCGTCAGCCGCCGACCAAAGCGGTTCAGGAAAATTGCCGATCTCTGCTTCTCCGGTGCTTTCAGATCCGGAGTCCGCACCTCCAACCAACGATCAAGAGCCTTGGTGGCATAACTTCCAACAGGAGCGATGCGTTCCTTTCGCCCTTTTCCCAGAACGCGCAGAATTCCTGCAGCACGGTCCCAGTCTTTCAGATCGATACCCACAACTTCGGAAACACGGAGCCCGGCCGAATACATGGTCTCCAGAATCGCGCGGTCGCGTACTCCCGCATCTGAATTAGCCGGGGGAGCCAAAAGAAGGGCACCGACCTGATCGGTCGTCAGAAAATGGGGCAATTTGCGTCCGGCACGCGGGGTACGCAGAGGTTTTGCGGGATTGTTGTCGCAGATCGCTTCCCGATTGCAGTACCGAAAAAAGCTGCGAAGGCAGGCGAGACGTCGCGCCACGGTGGTGCGGGCATACCCGCATTCATGCAGGTACGCCACATAAGATCTGAGGATGCCGACCTCAACATTCCGAGGATCCGGCACAGCGCCGGTCTGTTCCTGCAGGAATTCAACGACATGTGACATGTCATCGGCGTACGACTTAATCGTCAGTTCCGAAGCATTGCGTTCGATTCTAAGGTAGTTCAAAAATGAGCGTATGGCGGCATGCATGGAGCTGATCCTGGACCATTTTCAGCACGTCGCGATCAAAACGATCAAAAGAAACTCGGGAAATCCTCTGTTTCCGAATCAACCTCTTCACCTTGCAGGTTGCGGACGCGTTGCGACAATGTTGCCGCATCATGCCAAGTGAAGTCAAGTTCAGGGTCGATCGCGAATTCTGCAAGTTGCGAAAGAACCCGCTGGACGCTACTGTCGTCATAGAGGAAAATGTATCTCTGGCCGTCTCTGACAAGTGCCAGTACGTTTACCGCTCGACTCATATCAGCCTCGCTCCATCAAAGCCGCAACAGGAGGATTTCTTGTGCTGTCATTTGTATCGGACGATGGACGGGCTGGTTTCGTAACAATCACAAAGGGAACGCGAGTCGGCGTGGAGTGAAAGTTGTCAGCCGTTACCATTTCCGTAAACCGACCTGTCTGCGGCAGTTCATGCTGGTCCGCCAAAGAGAAATTGAATGAGTTCACCGGAAGTCGAACAATCGTCACACAAGGCCTGGCCGGAAACACCCTCCGGAATTATAAGGCTTCCATCCAGTTTTAAAGCGGCAAAAGCCGCTGCCCGCTATTTTGACCCAACCAGTCGAGAAGCCCAGGCTGAATCAATCACCGTGCGAATTCGGTGGTTTGGACTGGGAGTCGGTTGTCTGTACGTAAATCTCGTGCAGCGGGATACCGGAAGACCGGAACTTAACGGGATGCTGATTCTCGGGGCGGTCTACGCACTGCTCGATACGCTGGCCAGCTGGAAGGGCAAAGTCCTGCTCTCGGAATATCGCATCGGGATCTCCGTGATGGAGGCTTTGTTTATCGGATTGCTCTGCAATTTTGACCACGGTGTCAGCAGTCCGTTTCGCTTCTACTATTTTCTCTCACTGCTTGTCTGCGCCATCCGGCATACTCCGCGTCTGACATTTGCCACGTTCGGACTGCATTCGATTAGTTACATCGTACTGGGACTCTACGCAGCTCCTCAGCAGGAGGCCGACATCGTCACGGTGATTCTGACGCTTGTGTTTCTGGGATGGGCCGCATGGGCTGTTATCGCGTTGACCGGGTTACTGAGATCCGCCGGTCAGAAACTCGTAATCCTGAATGAAGAACTGCAGTTAAATCAGCAATTGCTTGAGCGGCGGATGGCAATCCGGACCAAAGAACTCCAGGAATCTCAGGCCATGCTGGTGCAACAGGAAAAGCAGGCAGCGTTCGGTTTACTGGCTGCTGGAATTGCGCATGAAGTCGGAAATCCACTGGCGTCCATCAGCTCCATTATTCAGATGCTCAGCCGAAAGAATACCGATGAACATGTCAAGGAGCGTCTGGACCTGGTTGATGGTCAGCTCACAAGAATTCAGCGCACGCTGCGCGAGTTGACCGGGTTCAGTCGCCCGACAAATCAACAGCAATCCACCGTTGACGTGCACGCCGCAATCAATGATGCTCTGAATATCGCCAAATACTACAAGCGCTGGAAAGGCAAGACCGTGATTTCCACGTTTGCCCCGAATCTGCCGCATGTCCGAACCGTCTACGATCAACTCGTTCAGGTGATGCTCAATCTCATCCTGAACGCCCTGGACGCCACCAGTGAAGGCGCTGCTATGGAAATCACGACACAGCTCATTCCCGAAACGCTCTCAACGCCGGCTCGGATCGGCATTACGATCCGCGATGAGGGACACGGGATTCCCAAAGAAACACAGGAACAGATTTTCCAGCCATACTATACCACCAAGGACCACGGCACCGGACTGGGACTTTTCGTCTGCCGACAACTCACACGTCATGCGCTCGGGGGAGAAATCACACTCGTCAAATCGACTCCTCAGGGCACCGAATTCTACGTCACACTCCCCGTCGGCGCGGACTCGTCATCAGAAGACAGGTCACATTCTTCCATCGTCTATTCATCGGCTTCGAATGCTCAATAAGGCGCGCGGCAGAAAAGAATAGACCGTAGTGGACGAGGCCACGAGTCCCCGAATGTGACGGACTCGTCGCCTCGTCCACTACAACTGGGGTGTGACGGACTCTTCAACTCGTCCAGAACGGCTGCTATGCTGACGGACTCGTCGCCTCGACCACGACAACTTGGGCTGACGGACTCGTCGCCTCGTCCACTACAACTGGGGAGTGACGGACTCGTCGCCTCGTCCACTACGACTCGTACGCCGTTCACCCCTTTACTTTGTATCCCAGCGTCTGCAATTCTGCCCGCACGCGGTCAGCGTGCGTCCCCTGAAGTTCCAGCCCGTCGTCGGTGACCGTTCCGCCTGCTCCAGAGCAATTCTTCAGCTGCCTGAGTAATCCGGGTAAGTCAGTGTCTTCAGCTGCTAATCCGCGAATAACGGTCATCATGCGGCCATGTTTTCGCTTTTCCACCGCAATTCGCGCTGTCTGTTTGCCTGGTGGCGTACGAACCGGTTCAAGCGGCGGACAGGTGCATTCGGATTCAAGCTTCTCGCAACGATCACAATGCGGCGGTCTGTCAAATTTTGTTCCGGCGAGGAGTCCCATCGATTCGTCTCCTTCAGGGAATATAGTTGAGCGTATAGTAGGCTGCCGGATGCAGCAGCGCGACGCCGCTGGAAGATCTTAAGCCATCCGCGTGAAGTTCGTGAACGTGTCCACGCTGCAGGCCTTCCACGGTCAGCTTCACCGAACGCCCGTCGGCCGCCACCTCAATTTGACGAATGGCCGGTTTGGTGTGATCAACTTCCGGACTCCCATACGATGACTGGTAGATGTAGCAGTACGTTTCCATGCTCCATGTTTCAGGCAGGCGCGCCACTTCCGGATCAACCGCTTCAGTAAAAATCAATTCAAATCCGTCCGACTGGGCGCGCATTTCCTGAATTTCAAACGGCACTTTGCCACTCCACCGCAGCCGCTCCAGCGAAAAAAGCTGCGTCCCGCGCGAACCCCAGCCGCGATTTGTGCCCCCCACAAACATAGTCCCGTCGTCCGTCATCCGGAGCGCTAACGTGCCGGAACCGATCCCTTCCCGAAACGGAAAACACGCTCCCTGATAATGGCCGTTGACTTTCTCAACAAAACACCGCATCACCGTACTGTGTGTCACGTCACCCACAAACAACTGGTTTGCATAGGGGCCGAATTTTCCCTGAGTGACATCGCACGCGATGCCACTGGCGCTCTGCCCCATCTTTTTATAAGGAAACAAGATCACCGGCGGTTCGTACTCCGGAATCCTGTCCGCTTCCGTCATGATCCGGCTGCCACTCACGGGTTCTGCGGGAGCCGATTTTTCGCCACCCGGCGTCAGCGAAAACCAGCGATTGCCGCCGGGATGCCCCTGAAATGAACCCGGCCGCAGCCATTTCAGACTGCAGGTCCCATTCCACGGCCCCTGGTTGTCCGTGTAAAACACATCGCCCTCCGCATTGAACGCGATTCCGCCCGGTGACCGGATACCACTACACGTCGGTATCATCTTTCCGTCCCGATCAATTCGCAGTGCCCAGCCACGCCAGGGACAGTCGCTGTTGAATGAACCTGTCAGGCACAACGTCACCCACATGTTGCCGTCTTTGTCAAACGGCGATCCGAATGCATATTCATGATAGTCGCCATTGATGCTCCAGCTGTCATTGAAAGTTTCGAAGTCATCGGCCATACCATCGTTGTCCGTATCACGCAGCCGCGTGACTTCGCATCGCTGAGTCGCATACAGCCATCCATCCCTGTAACTCAGGCCCAGAATCTCGTGCAGCCCCTGAGCGTAAAGGTCGAACCTGGCCGCTTCCGGATCGTCGCTCCAGGCGTTCGACACACGATAAATATCACCGCGACGAGTCGCGACCGCCAGCGTACCATCCGGTAACGGTTCGATCGCCCCGGCTTCCAGCACAATGCCTTCAGGAATTCTGAATTTTGTGAGCGGATAATATTCATCCTCGTTCGGCGCAGCGGCGTCCTGTCCGGTGACTGAGGCAGTCCCTGTCGCGATGATCAGAACACCCGCGATGATGATGCTTCGCATATGCTGACTTTCAGATTCTTGCTCTCAAGATGCTTCAGTGCCGGGTGTGCGCAGCGAAGCGAAATACACAGTTTTTTTTATGCGGCAGTGAAACACAACTCACGACAATTTCTGGTGCGTTGCGCTCCGTTTCACCCATCCTGCTTCCTGCCGGGTTACCAGACAATCGTATAACGAATGGTGGCTTCACCTGTCTGATCTGGTTTCACGGGCACCAATAGTTCCTGACGATCGTCCATCTGTCGCACGATCGGCTCAACACCTTCAATTCGCAGCCGCATTCCGTGGACTTCAACCGTTCCATCAATGACATCAATCTTCTGATCGACCGCAATTCGCAAATACAGATTTTCAGGATGCCCCGAACTTTTTACGACCAGTGTCCGCTGCAGTCCGTTGTCGGGACTCGCCACAAATGGTCTCAGAAAATCCGTCACGCTGAGATCACTCCATTGATATCTGAAGCTCGGTGCCCCCTCTGCATTCAGCGTGTAACCTTTGAACTGAAATCCATTGTCACGCGGCGGCGTGTCCGGCCATTTCTCGTCAAGCGAGACGAGCACGGCCATGGGAGGACCTGATGGCAGCGTCATGATGTGATCACCCAGAGGTGTTTGATTGCCCGGCCCCCGCCCTTCCCAGTGTTTCGAGGCATCGATAAATCCGCCATGCCAGATCAGACGTGGTGTCATCTGCTCAGCATCCCAGGCAAAATGGACTTTCTCCGGAAAACCGACGGCGATCCCGCGTGGGGAAAGTCCCTCCAGAAAATTGCGATAGATAATCGGACGCTCCACAGGGACCAGTTCGATCGCTTCCTTCAACAGGCCTGACGGAACCTTTGCCGCGCCACCATCTGCGAGGTACTGCCAGATCGCTTCGATCTGGACTGCGGAATCTCCCTGCAGAATTTGGGGCACGACGGTTCTCCCGTTGGGCCATGCGGCTGGCATTCGAGTGCCCGGCCGATACTTCTGCGGATTAAGCAGATAGCGATGAAACCAGTCACGCCGCAGTCGTCGATTCATCGTCGTCATGTCGAGCGATTGAATACCCGTTGCGGCATAACGGCCGAACGTGTGACATTTGATGCAGGACAGTGCCTTGTCTCCCACCAGCAACCGCGCCTCCGCTTTAATCCGATGTTCGGCTTCCGGCATCTCGACGGGCGCCACCGATTCCTGCTGATCGCTTTTGACAAACCGCGGCACAAGTGCATCTGCAGCCGAATCGCCGAATTTGGGCATGCGTGTCTTCATGTAGGGCCGATCCTTTCCACCTTCCTTCAGGATCGTTCTGAGCCACGCTTCATTCAGTTTATCACCAGCACCGTCGAGCGTCGGCGGGATCCTTCCTTCGTCTCCCATTTCAGGAATACTGCCAACAAACACGTGCGTCATCGACTCAGACACGCCACCGATGCTCCCGCGGGCATGACAGGCGTAGCAGTTCATCGTCAGCATGATTTGCCGGATATCGTCCCCGG
Source organism: Planctomycetaceae bacterium (assembly GCA_020426105.1). GTDB lineage: Bacteria > Planctomycetota > Planctomycetia > Planctomycetales > Planctomycetaceae > SXXK01. The sequence continues at coordinate 1,962 of JAGQQS010000267.1, read as the reverse complement.
TATCTGTGGACTGCTGCGCCGCGACAGGCTCGCGTGTCGCCAGGATCGCAGCAGAGATGTCATCGCGCTGCAGCGGGCTGAGACTAAATTGTGGAACTCCTGCCACCGGTTCAGCCGCCAAACATCCACCAGTTGACTTCATGTCAGAAAATTGAGGCGCACTGCCTGTCCACTTGATCTGTTGATCACCTTCGCCAAACTGATGGCAGGCCGCACATCCCAGCGCCGCAAATGCCCGTCGTCCTTTTCCAATCAACTCATCGGTCGCAATCTTCGCCTCGTCTTTTGACGCTGCAGTCGGAATCCGTTCCAGAGTCATCATTCCGGCGAGCGGCTGCCGAGTCAGGTGCCTGCTCTTAATTTCCACTTCCAGCTCTTCACCCCCGTGGAATTCAAAATAGTCGAGAACTACCGCGTGAGCGCCAGCGGTCAGTGACTTGCGACCATCCTTGAATCCGCCTGGGTGCAGGCCATCGTTGTTGACGACCAATTCATCATCAATCAGCAGCTTTGCACCATCATCGGAACTGACGAAGAACGTATATTCACCATCAGCGGGAATTTGCACATAACCCGTGAAGCGAAGTCCGAATGTGTCGTCTCTGGGCGACACGCTGACCGAAAAGTCCGTCGTCTCACCGGAATCTTTGGGGGTCAGTTGTCCAAAATCCGGCAACTTCTCCCATTCGCCTTCGTAATAGTCAAAGTGTATATTTGCTTTGACCTTCACATGCCGAAGCAGGTAGCTGGTAATATCCAGCGCTTCTTTAGGGTTCAGATTAAGGGCGGGCATTCTTCCGGAAGGACGAACCGCATGCGGATCCTGCAGGAATGTCGCCAGACTGGCCACCGTATATTTTTCTTCCAGCCTGCCCAGTGGCATCGTAAAGGATGGATTGCTAAAGCCAGCGTTTGATACAGGTTTCCCTGGCTGATCCTCGTCTTCCTCTGTCTCTGTGTCCGACGGCGGCGAAATGCCTTTGCGGATGGCTTGAATCACACTTATGTCACGCTGATCACCATGGCATGCCGCACAGCCCACCGTATGAAACAGCCCTTCCCCTCGTCGAACCGCTCCGGCGCTGACACCTGCCGGCCGCCATGTGGTGCCCTGCGTCAGAAACGCGGCGATGGAATCAGCGATAGCTGCATCCGACTTCAGGCTGACGACACCGGGCATGGCCGTTCCCGGCTTCAGAGCCTGCGGATCATGAATGTACTTCCGCAAATATTCTGCGTTCGTGCGTTCGCCGATCTTTGTCAGGACAGGTGCCTTGCGGGGCGCGAGAAGCTGCCCAGGAAAACTTCCGTGACACGACTGACAGTTCAACTCCGAAATCAGCAGCCGTCCGGCGTCGATGGAGTTCAGCTGCTCCGCACGAAATCGCTGGTACGCAGGCACCACAATGCCATCCCCTGCCGTCACTGACACGCAAACAGCAGCCATTAACTGGACGACGATGAAAGGCATTACTCGGTTCATGAAGGACAGCCAATATGGAGTTGCTGCTGGAGGGGATCGCGAGGAAACAAGCGGACAATAAAGTGATCCAACACGGATGTAAACTTTGGCACGGCATATCGGTTGAAATAAGTTGCATGTACCACATGAACCTTTTGATCCGTCGATCGAATTGCTTGACAGTGCGGTGTGGCTTTGACGCGTGCGGAAACCGATGAATGCTGAATTGATTGTCAATCTACGGGCTTATTCAGGAATGGTTGTGGACATCGGGCTCAAGCACAATCTCGTCCAGCCGTGTGGGAGGACATTTGCCGTTAATACATTGGGCTCAAGCGACATCTGCGTTCTGAACCCAGCGGCAGACGGCGACGGAGGGATCCGACAGACTGGCCTGACCGTCGCCGCCGATCGTTGCTTTGTGAAACTTCTCACTTTATCGCTGTCGCAATTCGCGTTTCTTCGCGCCCATTGGCGGTTTAAACTCCTGTCCTCCTGCG
>JAGQQS010000266.1:3660-6102 GCA_020426105.1 Planctomycetaceae bacterium | reverse complement strand
CGATAACGTCGTGGCCTGAATCCATTCGACAGGTATCGCAGTTGCATCCGGAAATGCTGACACCGGGAAACTTCGAATACCTGGGAGCCTTCCTCCCGCCACATTTTGAAGAGAACGAAAAGTCATTCGCTTATTCATCGGGGGTACTCGCGTTCCGTCCAAACCCGGATCGTCCGGAAACCGAAACGACGCTTTCCGGTTCCCTGTTTCTGGCAGGACATGCGCAGCATCAGCGGGTGGCGGAAATTACGATCCCCAAGCCCGTCCTGTCTCCGCTCAAACGTACGACCGACTTGCCTCGTGCGGAAATGCTGCAACCGTTCGCAGACGTTACCCACGGGATTATGCAGGAGCTGGCTGACACACTCAACGGAGCTGATTTTCGATTGGGCGGTTTACAGGTGGTCGGTGATCGACTGCACTGGACAACGCATATCTATTACAACCCGGGTCAATTCGACACTGCTACCCACGGCTGTTGTCCGCTCGATCTCAGCCAGTCGGAAGCAGAAGGTCCATGGCATCTGGGAAATGGAGCATCACCTGCGCCGGATTGTCATTCCGACAAGCATGCCGGCTACATCTTTACAATTCCGCAGACTGAAGCCGACCACTGGTTTGGTGGCAGGAATCTGATCTCGGGACTCTGGACGGCGACGGGACTGCAGAATTCGAGCCATGGTCCCGCGATGTTTGCCTATCGTCTGCCTGAGTCGTTGCTCGCGGGCGGTGCGATTGAGTCGCTGCCGCTGGCATGGTACTCGATGGATCAGCCGCTCGATCAGCATCATCCGGCAGATCGCTGGGGAGGTGGGGCATGGCTGACCCTGGGGAACAAGCAGACAATCATCATCATCGGGCAGAAGGCTTTAGGACCTGTGTACTATGGCCTCGCTCGTCCGGAAGACTGCGACGAAAACAAAGGCTACCACGGGACGCCATACGAATCACAAGTGTACTTTTATTCGCCTGCGAGTCTGATTCATGTGGCTCACGGCGCGATGAGCCCGAATGCGGTCCAGCCATGGATGCGCTGGACGAGTGCTACGGCGGGCGGTGGTTTTGATCAGTACCTGTTTCCACGATGTTATCGCGATGTCGGCGGCGTGGCGTGGGATCAGGAGCACCAGTTGCTGTATGTCAGTCAGCCGAATGCCGGGACAACGCCGGATCATCCCTGGCATGCTCAGCCGTTGATTCACGTCTTCCGAATTGTCGAATAGTCACGTTCCATCCTGGTTTCGTATCTCCCGAACAATGTTATTCAACTCTCTGCAATTCCTGATCTTCTTCCCTGTGATGCTGCTTCTGTATCACCAGCTGAGCCATCGCTGGCAGAATCGGCACTTGCTTGTGGCGAGCTACGTATTTTATGCGACCTGGGACTGGCGTTTTTTGTTTCTGATCATGGGATCCACGATCGTTGATTTCTATTGTGGTCGATACATTGGCCGCAGCGAAGACACGCGAGTTCGGAAAAGCCTGTTACTGCTCAGCATTGGCGTCAATGGCGGCGCATTGCTGTTCTTCAAGTATTTCAACTTCTTCGTCAGCAGCGCCACGGGGCTTCTAGAGTGGGTCGGACTGTCGACCTCGTCGCATGTTCTCCAGATCGTATTGCCCGTTGGAATTTCGTTCTACACGTTTCAGACGATGTGTTATACGATCGATATTTATCGAGGCAAACTTACACCAACCGACAGTCTGCTCGACTATGCCCTGTATATCAGCTACTTTCCGCAACTGGTTGCCGGCCCGATTGAGCGAGCGACAAACCTGCTGCCTCAGATTCTGAATCCTCGAACTGTTACACCCAACGCATGCTTCGAAGGCACCTGGTTGATCCTGTGGGGATTTTTCAAGAAGGTGGTCGTGGCCGACAATTTGTGCCGCATCGCCGACTGGGGATTCGACAATCTGACTGAACTCAACACGCTGTCGGGATTGATCACGATCTATGCATTCGCATGGCAAATCTATTGTGATTTCTCGGGGTATACCGACATTGCCCGCGGTTGCTCGAAGCTGATGGGGATTGAACTGATGGTGAACTTCAATGTCCCGTATCTGAGCAGGACACCGAGTGAGTTCTGGCGACGCTGGCATATCTCACTGTCCAGCTGGTTTACCGACTACGTATTTGTTCCACTGGGGGGCAGTCGCAACGGCACATGGGTCACATATCGGAATATCTTTATCACGATGCTGCTTTCCGGACTGTGGCACGGAGCCGCATGGACTTTTGTTGCCTGGGGCGCTTTTCACGCGGTCTTGCTTTCGATTTACCGTACAGTGGGCAGTGAGCGAATCAATCGTCTGCCTGGTTTTGTACAAACGATCCTGATGTTTCACCTTGTTTGTTTCGGATGGATTCTGTTCAGAGCGGCGTCAATCACGGATGCCTGGTTGTTTACAGAAACCCTGTTTCGCTGGTCTGAGCTC
>JAGQQS010000266.1:0-3532 GCA_020426105.1 Planctomycetaceae bacterium | reverse complement strand
CCGCGTACGCGGCCATCATGATCATTGGTCGGTGGGATGCGACAGCGTTTATCTATTTTCAATTTTAAATCTTTGACGATCATTGCCAATTTATGCGTCTGCGTGATTACATTTCGCCTGCTGCTGTCGCCGCCTGCCTGATTATTGTCAGCGCGGAGAGCTGGTTCTGGTTCTCTACAGACCCGCTCAGCGGCGCTCCGTGGCTGGAGCCATCAGCGGATGTGGGAACTGTCATGGCGAAGCATGACATGTTGTCCGACGCCGGGGGCAGGATTTTGCTGGTCGGCGACAGTTCATGCATGATGGGGCTGATTCCTGAAATTGTTGCCGGACATCCGGACGGTTGTTTGAACCTGGGAACGCTTAGCTCATTCACACTGGCCGGCGTGGAGTCGATCGTGGCGGAAGCCATTGATGCCGACGTACCGCCGAGCATGATCGTCGTCGCTGTGCTGCCTCAGACGCTGGATGTGTCCGCGGAGCAGGCAGAAGAGTTCGGGCTGGTGGGCCCCTATCTGGCCGCGTATCACCAAACGAGTGTGGCGTATACGCCGACAATTTCAGACTGGCACAAATGGATCTTTCGCAAGCATCAGTTTGGTAAGTTTCCACCGCAGTTTGGTGGAAAATATTCTGTATTTCGCGAAACACTTGGTCGAAGCGGCGGCTATTTCGAGGAACCCGGACACTATGAAGGCACAGCAACTCCTCGCGAAACAGTGAATCTGTCCGAGTATTCACGCCGTTCCGCGCGTGCGATTGCGGAACTATGTCAGACGCATCAGATTCCACTGATCTTTTGGTTGTCGCCCGTCCCCAGTGACTCCGTTACAGAAGAGTACCTGGTTTCGACAAATCGCATCGCTCAGGAACTAGGCTCGCCGGGCACTGCACATGTTCCGCGAAATGGATCTCCTGCGTGGGATCCCGTATTGTTCGGCAGCGTGACACATCTGACGCGAGCGGGCGCTGAACAGAACTCGTCTGAACTGGCACAGTATTTGAATCAGAAAATACTCACACGACAATCGACGGCATCGTCGGATGCACAAGACTTGAGATCGGTTCACAACTAAAAGTCAAGAAAATTCGGCCGCCACCGATTTCTATTTTCGCGGTTGATGCCACCATATGACTAACATCGCCAGAAAACACGTTCCTATTCAGACTAGGTCTTATAAGACGCATCGGCGCGATCCAGTCTTCGCAGGAGTCCCGGCCAGTTAAGAGCTCCCGCGGTCATGCCTGTGGTCGCTTTTTTGGCCTGTTCCTTCGCTCCTTCGATAATGCGTGGATCAATCGAAATCAGCTCCTCGCCGGAGGATTGTGCCAGCACCTGGATCCTGCACACAGTTTCGAAAAGGTACATGTTCACAAACGCGTCGGAAATGGAGCTGCCCACTGTCAGCAGTCCATGATTGCGCAGCATCAAAAACATATTATCGCCCAGATCCCGGACGAGTCGCGGCTTCTCTTCATCACGCACGGCAACACCTTCGTAGTCGTGGTAACCAAGCGATGAAAGAATGAACGCTGAAGGTTGTGAGATCGGCAGGACCCCGCATTTTTGCGCCGACACGGCAATTCCATTTACTGTGTGAGTATGCAATACACATTTCGCATCCGGTCGCACGGCATGAATCGCACTGTGTATGACAAACCCCGCCGGCGAAATCGGATAGGGACTCGCCAGCATGATTTTGCCACTCAGATCAATTTTTACGAGGCTCGAGGCAGTTATCTCATCGAACAGCATGCCGAACGGATTAATCAGGAAATGGTCGTCAGTTCCGGGGACATGAGCTGAAATGTGTGTAAAGACCAGGTCGTCCCAGCCGAAGAGAGCGACCAGTCGATAAGCGGCTGCCAGATCCACGCGTGTCTGCCACTCGGCTTCACTAACCTGCTCTCGCACAGAAGCAACATTCCTGCCAGCACTCATGCGGAACTCCTGGGTTCGTTGTCAAAAAATCACATGCGAATAAAGATTTTGCTCTTCTCAAAGAACCGCAGCACGAACCACATCAGGAAGAAATAAACGCCAAAGTTGGCCCACGCATACCATGCGGGTGGATCGCCCGGCAGAAAGGCCTGCGTCAGTCTTCCGCCGATCAATCCCTGCAGGATATATCCCAGCAGTGCGTTCACGCCAAATGTGCGGAACACAAAAAAGGTGTAGCCCCATTTATCACAGACGATATAGAACATGAGATACACGAGAATCGAAAAGCCAGCGGCGAACATTGGATACGAAGCTGTGCCGCCGCGCTGACTCATCATCCAGTAATTCCACTGCCGATAGTACCAGTCGTCTGGATAAGTCTTCTTGGCTCTTCGTGTCTGCAGATCATCGTCTCCCTTGACCGAAGCGAGCGCCGCATCACGCTCCGGATTGGGCGGACGACCGAACAACGGTGGTTCTGCAAGCATGTTTAAGAAGCCTTTGCCGGCCCAGCGTTCCTTCGCGGGCCACACCGGATCGTCTGGAAATTTGTGACTGTTCAACTCTCGGGTGCGTCTGGCAATATCGGCCGCCGTAGCCGCCTTTTTTGCGGCATCCGGTTCCTTTTCATTGGCTGCCGACATTTCTTTCAGGGTGGTACGTTCCGTCAACCAGGCTTGTGTGGTCTCTGCAGGCACATCGTACAACCGAGTTCCGCAGGACATTACATAAGCCAGCCCCATCAGTGCGATCGACCAGATCAACAGTTTGCCCAGCTTTGGTGCCCCCGGAGTATCGACGACGGCATCACAGGTCAATGTTCCCATTATCGCTGGAATTGTCCAGGTCAAAAATCCAAAAGGACCACCATCGATCCCCGCTGGAGATTCGTTGACCCACAGGAATGCCCCCATTCGGCTTAATGTTTCAAAGTATCCATCGAAGATGTGGGCGTTGCCTGAGAGATAGATATGCGCCACAACTGACAGAGTCATCCACAGGACACGGACCAATGCACCAGCTCGTATGACAGGCAGAATCCAGATTGAAGTCACCGCAATGTGACCGAGTGTCTGCATCCACTCACGCTTGATCAGTGGATGCAGGATGTACCACAGATTCGTGCCTAACCCCAGGTTTGGATCATAGAGTTTAGCCCACGTCTCAAAGCGATCGGCCCCGTAGACGATCATTGCGACAAGCATCAATCCGAGAAATCGCTGGACCAGGCGTGAATAGGCCGCCCCCAAACCCTGGTCGTGAGCCCGTCGACCAAACGTCAGACGAAATGCAAAGCCAACCGCAAACAAAAAATGCGGCATGATCGTGTCGGAATAGCTGCAGAAATTGTGGTGATGCTTCATGATGCTCGGAAATGTATCCGTGCCTCCCATGTAGTTCACCAGAAACATGCCTGCCATCGTGTATCCGCGGAACTGATCCAGTGAATCAATCCTGGGACGCAACGTTGGCACTGGCGGCTTCTCCGGGGCGCTGGACATCAGGCAACTCTCTGAGCATAATAATGATGGCTGTTTGAAGTTTGATCTGGCGGAGAAGCTAACGGAAATCTACCCATACCGCAACTAA
>JAGQQS010000265.1 GCA_020426105.1 Planctomycetaceae bacterium | reverse complement strand
GCCAGCTTCTTGAAGAAGGCATCAACGAAGCCGGCGCCATGAGTTCCTTTATCGCTGCCGGTTCTGCGTATGCAAATCTCGGCATGAACATGGTACCGTTTTATGTGTATTATTCGATGTTCGGTTTCCAGCGCGTTGGCGATTTGATCTGGTGTGCCGCTGACACTCGCTGCAAAGGTTTTCTCTGTGGAGGAACTTCCGGACGGACGACATTGAATGGGGAAGGGCTTCAGCACGAAGACGGCCACAGCCAGTTGATGGCGACGACCGTGCCTTCACTGCGTGCTTATGATCCGGCGTACGGATACGAACTTGCCGTCATCGTTCAGGACGGACTGCGTCGCATGTACGCAAACGGTGAAGAGATCTTCTACTATTTGTCGGTGTACAACGAAAACTACGTTCATCCACCGATGCCGGAGCGCGGCGAGGTTGTGGATGGCATTATTCGCGGCATGTATCGCCTCAATTCCACCGACAGCGGCGAAGGGCAACGTCATCGTCCGCAGCTCTTCGGCAGCGGCACAATTCTGCGTGAAGCCATTCGAGCTCAGCAGATTCTGAAGGATAAATACAACCTCGGTTGCGATGTGTGGAGTATCACCAGCTACAGCGAACTCCGCCGCGACGCGATGGAGTGCCAGCACTGGAACGATCTGCATCCCGGACAGACGCCGCGGCGAAGCTATCTGGAAGAAACCCTCGACAATGTGACCGGTCCGTTCATCTCCACCAGTGACAATGTACGTCTGGTTGCCGATCAGATCCGTGAATGGATTCCCGGCGAATACATCATCCTGGGAACAGACGGATTCGGCCGCAGCGAAACGCGACCGGAACTGCGTCGCCATTTTGAGATCGACGGCGAATGCACTGCATACGCCGCATTGCGAGGTCTGGCTCGCATGGGTGCGTTCGATGCCGCAAAACTTTCCGACGTGCTGAACGACCTGGAAATCGATGCCGAGAAAATCAATCCTTTGAATGCGTAGCGCAAGTGTTCAGTGTTCATTTCGCAGTGTTCAGTGAATCGCCGTTGAGTCAATCAATCTGAGCCGATACCGAACGTTGAGAATTGAATGCTGAAGACTTCACTTTCTGCCCTTCTGAACACTGACCACTGAACACTGAAAACTACAAACGCCATGTCCATCGAATTCGAGTTGCCGGAAGTGTCTGAAGGAGTCACCAGCGTTGACGTCGCGGAAGTGCGAGTCAAAGAAGGCGACGTCATCGAATCCGGTGCAATTGTGTGCGAAGTTGAGACCGACAAGGCTGTCGCGGAAATCAATTGCCCGCATGGCGGCAAAATCACAAAGATCTTGATCAAATCGGGAGACAAGATCAAAGTCGGCCAACCAATTCTGATGATCGATGCCACAGGCGTGGCGGCCGCGCCGACCTCGAAGCCAACTCCGGCTCCCTCCGCCTCTGCACCGCCCGCCCCCGCAACGCCCGCATCGCCCGCGCCAGTACAAAAGGCAAAGCCTGCTGCCGCAAGCGGCCCGGTGGAATTTAAATTGCCGGAGGTCTCCGAAGGCGTTGTGAAAGTTGATGTCGCCGCTGTCAACGTGAAGGTGGGTGACGCGATTTCAAGCGGGGACGTTGTCTGTGAAGTCGAGACGGATAAAGCTGTTGCTGAAATCAATTGCCCTCATGCCGGAACCATCACGGCAATCCACGTAACTCCGGGCATGTCGATCACAATCGGTGCCCCGCTATTGACTATCAATACCACGGCTGCGACTGCGGTGGCTGCTGATCAACCAGCGCCAGCGGTGTCCGCGAAGTCGTCTGGGGCGTCTGACGTTAATGCCACTGTCCCGACAGCACCAAATGCTCCTTTGACCGCACCCGCATCGACTGCTGCGACAATTCAAAAAAGCGATGGTCCGCCCGCAGCTGCCGGCCCCGGCGTTCGTCGATTTGCCCGCAAACTTGGCGTGAATCTGAAACAGATTAATGGCACTGCCGCCGGTGGACGCATCACGCTGGAAGACGTCGAAGCGTACGTCCACAATCGCATGACACAGCCGACGCCCAATGCGGCGACCGGCCCCGGCTACGGCATGGTTCAGGCCGCACCGCTGCCGGATTTCGGTAAGTTTGGCCCGGTTGAAAAACAACCGATGAACAAAATCTTTCGCATGGCCGCCTCGAATCTGCACACAGCATGGGTGACGATTCCGCATGTGACTCAACATGATCTGGCGGACATCACCGAACTGGAGTCCGCTCGCAAACGTTATGTCAAAGCTAATCCAGGTTCGCCGAAAATCACGATGACTGCGATCATGATCAAGGCCGTCGTGGGAGCCTTGAAGGCGTACCCGAATTTCAATTCCAGCGTCGATATGGCGACGGGTGAGTTGATTCTGAAGAAGTACTATCACATTGGAGTTGCGGTCGATACACCGAACGGTTTGGTGGTTCCCGTCATTCGCAACTGCGACCAGAAGAATGTATTGCAGGTCGCTGCTGAACTGTCTGATGTCGCGGCGCGAGCCCGAGATCGCAAGCTCAAGACAGAAGAAATGCAGGGCGGAAGCTTCACGATCACGAATCTTGGTGGCATCGGTGGCACTGCATTCACGCCGATTGTGAACTATCCGGAAGTTGCGATCCTGGGGATGTCTCGAGGTCAGAGCCAGCTGGTGATGGAAGACGGCCAGATTACCGAACGCCTGATGCTGCCGCTGTCACTTTCCTATGATCACCGCGCCGTGAATGGAGCTGACGCGGCTCGTTTCATTGTCAAGTTGTCCGGCAGTCTGACGAATTTTTTCGAGCTGTTTTGACTTTGGAAAACGGATCGATGACATTCCGTTCGTTCACGCAGACTCAGTCAGGCCGTCAGAGTATAGTAAGTATTTCATTGATTTAGGGTTCGAATAGCAGCGGTGTGCAGGTACGCAGGGTGCTCGACGTACGCGTTGCGACTCGCGTTTAACGCCGCAGACATTGCGACTTTATTTTCGTTTGACGGCGATTGCCGTCAGCGACAGGTTCCACCAGCTCCATCTTATTGAACGATATTGCACCGAAAGTAATGTACCATGGGTAAGCCAACGGGCTTTAAGGAATACGTCAGACAGGTCCCGGCGGATCGCGATCCGTTGCTCCGCATTCTGGACTGGAACGAGTTCCACGAGCACATGTCCGAGACCGATCTGAAAACTCAGGGCGCACGCTGTATGGACTGTGGTGTCCCGTTCTGCCACACCGGCGATCTGATGGCCAATATGGCTTCCGGCTGCCCTGTCAATAACCTGATCCCCGAGTGGAACGATCTGGTCTATCAGGGACGCTGGCGAGACGCTCTGGATCGTTTGCATAAGACCAATAACTTTCCGGAGTTCACCGGCCGCGTCTGTCCGGCGCCGTGTGAAGGTTCATGTTGTCTGAGCGTAATTGAACCGGCAGTGACAATTAAGAACATCGAATGCGCAATCATCGATCATGCGTTTGAGATGGGCTGGGTTGTCCCGGAGCCACCTCAGGTGCGCACCGGCCGTAAAGTTGCGATCGTTGGTTCCGGCCCTGCGGGACTGGCGGCTGCCGCGCAGCTTAACAAAGCAGGTCATTGGGTTACCGTCTACGAACGGGATGATCGTGTCGGCGGACTGCTGATGTACGGCATTCCCAACATGAA
>JAGQQS010000264.1 GCA_020426105.1 Planctomycetaceae bacterium | reverse complement strand
CGCCGATAAACTTGATCGGCACGCCAGTGACAGCCTTCACACTGAGTGCAGCCCCGCCCCGAGTGTCGCCATCCAGCTTGGTTAAAATCACTCCGTCCAGCTCAAGCGCTTCGTTAAAGGCCCTGGCACTGTTAACAGCATCCTGGCCCGTCATCGCATCACACACCAGCAGAGCCTGGTCCGGACCGACACTATTGTCAATCTGCTGCAGTTCCTTCATCAACGCCGCATCAACATGCAAACGACCGGCGGTGTCCAGAATGACCACGTTTGCGCCTACACGCTTCGCTTCTTTGACACCATTGCGGCAAACCTGAACCGGACTACTGGACTTCGGATCCTCCGCATAAACCGGGCAACCGACCTGACCACCGATCACTTTGAGCTGCTCAATGGCGGCTGGACGCTGCAAGTCCGCCGCCACCAGAAATGGCGAATGCCCGGCGTCTTTCAAACGCCGTGCCAATTTACCACAGGTTGTCGTCTTTCCAGACCCCTGGAGCCCGCACATCATAATGATGCTGACGCCGTCGCGCCGGATGGCCAGCGAATGATCGACCGGCCCCATCAGATTAATCAGCTGCTGATGCACAATCCCGACAATCTGCTCGTCGGGACGCAGCGACTTCAGGACCTTTTCACCAATCGCCTGTTCAGTCACCGTTTTAACAAAGTCGGTAACCACATCGTACGCAACGTCGGCCTCCAGCAGAGCCGTTCGGACCTGCTGCATCCCGTCGCGGATGTTCGCTTCACTAATCTTTCCGGTTCCCCGGAAAGCCGTAAAGGCTTTACCCAGACTTTGTGAAATGGTTTCAAACACGACAAACAAACGTTTTTAGGGAATGTGGGCGACAGAACTTCGATGAACGTGGGCTTCCGACAGGCTGGCGTATCGCGTAAGCCCCGGGAAAGAAAGGACTTAAGAAAATTTCCAGCGCGCAAAACACGGGCGATGGGCGTCGCGCGCACACCGAGCCGTGAAAATCGAAACGCGGATCATATCGCGACCCCTGGTTGCTGACAAGCCGTTCGTGCGGATTGCCCGCTTTTGGTGGGATTCCAGGTCCGCACCGCCGCTCAGGGCATGGTTCTGGCAACCCGGCAGCCCGAGATAAGGCTGCGATTGCCGGGATTGAGCATATAACGGTAAGCGGATCGAAGGTAGGAAGCATTGCTGAGGAATGAACCCCCACGAAGAATGCGGATCTGCGCTTCGCTCAACTGGCCCGCGAACTCCCGATCGCCGATCCAGGCGTGACCGGCGTCGTCGTAGGGAAACGCCGGGTCCTGGCACCACTCAAGGGCGTTGCCATGGATGTCGAATAATCCCAGGGGGTTGGGCTTCAGCGTGCCAACTGGCAGCATCCATTTTTCGCCCGAGTTCGCGATATACCAGGCGTATTCGCTTAACAGTGTTTCCGTTTCTCCAAAGAAGCGTGCTGTTGCTGCGCCCGCGCGGCAGGCGTATTCCCATTCAGCTTCTGTGGGAAGCCGATAACCCGTGCGTTGCAGATAATTCGGCGGAAGCCTCATTCCCTCGGCGATTGGCTGTTGCGGATCGTAGCACCATTCCTCGCGTGGTATCCCTTCCTGTTCGCTTAGCCAGTTGCAGTAAGCTGCAGCATCGTACCAGGTGAGCGTGTTTGCCGGGGCATCCTCTTCTCGACTACGGCTGCGGTCGATCGGGTGGTCTCTGCGAAACGCCAAAAAACGAGCGACGGTGATTTCTTCGGCGCCGATGGCAAAATTATGGTTGATTCGCCGCCGATGAAGGAACTCGTATGTTCCGGCGGGCCCCTCAAATCTTTGTTCCTCGGTAATTGGTGATCCCATGAGAAATTCTTCAGCCGGCTGAATGACAATCATGGTTTGCTGACCTGTTTTCGTCAGATACCACTGACGATCCCGCACAATCAGTCCAGTCGCATAGGCCTCTTTGATGGCCGCAATCTCTGCCTCAGCCTTTAACTGCTTTAATGCCCATTCTGCGGCACCGTGAATTCCAGGATCTGAGTCATCATTGTAAAGTCGTTTCAGATCCTTCAACGCTGCGGTCTGCTGGTCGGCTGGCAGGGATTTTTCGCGAGCACATTCTCCGATCGCCAGAATCAGTCCTCGGCGACATCCTGGGTCAGACTCGATCTCCAGGCGTGCCAACAGCACACCCGGATCAACTCCGGTTGCCCCCATTCGATGAGGAAGCAAGCTGCTGAGACGGGGATCGGGGCCGTGCCGAAACAAGGGCCATACCCGTGCAGGCGCATCCAACCGCAGCAACGCAGTCGCCGCCGCCGCCTGCTGCAGCGCCAGTTCTTCTTTCGCCGAGTCCGGAACGAGAGGGCGGTGAAGAATAACAGAGCACCTTGCAGAATCCACCGCGATCGCAACCGGACGAAATCCCTCGTCAAAATGTGGCTGGAGCTGAGTCACGGCGGAATCAATCGCGACGGCCTGCAACAATCGGGATTCGAAATTAAGATCTGCATGCCACACCGCGGAAAACACTTGTGCATGAGTTGATGACTCCGCAGCAGCAACCGCGATGTCCCACAACGGCTGATGAATCATCTCAAATCCCGGGTAGGCGAGCCAGGCCTTTGAGGCGGCTCCCCGACCGGACCAGATGCCCGAATACAAGCGCTGACCCTCGTTGTTCGTCCGAACGCTGACCGTGCACTGAGAACCAAACCCGCGTTCAATCATCTGAACATGCGTTTGGCTCAGATCTTCCTCTGTGGCGTCGATCACAACGCGACGTTGATCATCGAGTGACGCTGGTTCTGACCAGACAGCAATGAATTTCTGATCTCCCGAGGCGCCAGATGGATACAACGGCGCAATGTCGATGAGCGTCAGGTTGTTTCGTATGACAGGCATATCCCGTGGAGGCAGATCGACCGATTTGACCTGAGCCTCGATTTCCCAGGCTTTGCCATCGCGCGTCCAGACCGCGGCAACCCGGTTGTTCGGGGACGTTGAGTCATCAT
>JAGQQS010000263.1 GCA_020426105.1 Planctomycetaceae bacterium | reverse complement strand
CAATCGGTATCCATGGTGGTCCGCCTGCATTACAGGGGCGGACACATTGAAGACATCAAACTCATCAACGGCGTACATTTTGCGGACTACATTCGGCACATTGATGTCCCCGAATCCGAATTTGCCTGGGCCCTGGGCGGACAGCAGATTCGACGAGTCGTCGTAACTCCGGGCAAACCTGACGTGATCGACACGATTGAGCTTATTAAAGGCCCCGATTCAACAGCCCCGATCGTGATGGCAGTGACTGTCGAAAGAATATACGCGGGGCGGGGATCGCCATGAGGTTGTCTGAATTCGGACACAATGACACGCATCAAAGTCGGGCGGACCTGAAACAATTAGCTCATACAAACCGGAAGCTCATGTCAAAGGGAACTGTGCGAAACTACACACTATTTGCGTATTCTATTTCGTTTCTGATCATCACCTGTTCAGGAGTCAGTGTTGTGGGCCAGATCAATGACGATGCCCCTTCAGCCCGGCGTGATGTGGACCGGTCTCAGGCCGTACCGATTGTGATCGGCCATCGGGGAGCGTGTGGCTATCTGCCGGAGCACACAACGGAATCAGCAGTGCTCGCACATGCGATGCAGGCCGACTATATCGAGCAGGACGTTGTCCTCAGCAAAGATGGAATTCCGATTGTCCTGCACGATCTGACGCTCGACGATGTCACTGACGTGGCCAGGGTGTTTCCTGACCGCCGACGAGCTGATGAGCACTGGTATGCGTTTGATTTTACGCTGGCGGAACTAAGGCGGCTCAGAATCTTTGAACGTCGATCTTCGGGCCGCCCCTGGCGGGACAAAGGGACACGTTTTCCGCTGGACACGGGGAGTTTTCGCATCTCGACGCTGGCCGAACATCTACAGCTTATTCAGGGGCTTAACAAATCTCGAGCGCACCAGGCGGGAGTTTACGTTGAGTTCAAGGGAGCGGCTGAACATCGCGCAGAAGGCCTTGACCTCTCGCGTGCCATCCTGGACGTTTTGACGGAATACGGATACGAGTCTGCCGAAGATCGAATCTACCTGCAGTGTTTCGACGAAGCCGAAGTTCGACGTCTGCGAAAGGAGCTGAAGACACCATTATTGATAATTCAGCTTCTGGCGACGCCGGTGGATACCGCGAAGCTGAAATCCATCGCTGAAGTGGCTGATGGAATTGGCGTTCCGCTTGAGCATGTCGTGACGGGGCAGCATGCGGATGGTACTCCTCAAATGACCGAACTGGTATCGAACGCCCATGCAAATGCGCTGCAGGTTCATGTCTGGACGTTTCGCACGGACGCCCTGCCGTCATACGTCGGATCGGCAGCTGATTATCTGGAATGGCTGACGGTCGCTGCGGGGGTCGATGGCATATTCGCCGACCAGCCCGATGTGGTTGTCCAGTGGCGGGCAGCCAGGCGTCAGCAGGTGAATGGTGGCAATCAGTTTCGGTTGTTGAATGAGCGTGCAGTGCCCGAATCAGACTGAAACAAGGTTTGTCCCGATCAGTTTCGGGCCCTCGCGACCAGACCTGTGCATGCAGTGACGGCGGCGCAGAGGTACGTGGCCCCGCTTAGAAAACTCCCCCTTGGAATACTCCGGGGCTCAGGCAGGTTTGTGCGGGGGTTGTTAGCCGAGCGCCTGTTCGGCGATGTACTTACCGATATTCAACGACGCAGTTGCCGCAGGTGACGGCGCGTTGCACACATTGATGACACGTTCGTGTCGCAGGATGACAAAATCATCCAGCAGTTTGCCGTCCATGCCAAGTGCCTGAGCACGAACACCCGCGGGAGCGGATTCCAAATGTTCAGCGCGAATTTCGGGAACCAGGACCTGGAGTGCTTTCACGAAGGCGGCTTTTGACAGGGATCTCCAGACTTCCCCGATTCCGGTCTTCCAGTTTTTCGCAACCAGTCTCAGGAATCCGGGATAGGTGATTGATTCAAATACGTCCCGCAGACTTATCGTCCGCCAGTTATAACCTTCGCGGGCAAGAGCGAACACAGCGTTGGGCCCGCACTCGACTCCCCCGTGGATCATTCGTGTAAAGTGGACACCAAGGAAAGGAAAACGGGGATCCGGCACCGGGTAAATCAGCGTGCGGCAAAGATGATGCGCCTCGGGTTTCAATTCAAAGTATTCGCCGCGGAACGGAACAATTCGTTCCTGCATTTTCTGACCACTTTTGCGGGCAATACGATCGCTGTGCAGACCACCGCAGTTAATGACCTGAACGGCTTCGAGATCGCCCTGCGAAGTCAGGAGACGGACGCAGTCGGTGCGCTGATTAATGGATGTGACGCGTGTGTTGAGTTTTATTTCGGCCCCTGCGGCGACCATCAGCTGTGCGAGTGTCTGACACATCCCTGGGTAATCAACGATGCCGGACTCTGGCACATGGATTGCGCCGACACCGGCGCAGTGCGGTTCGAGTTCCCGGAGCCGGTCCACACCAATAACTGAACAGTCAACACCGTTCTGTCGACCCCGCTCGAAGATCGTCTGCAACTGAGGCAGCTGGTGATTGTGGGTGGCGACGATGACCTTCCCGGTGCGCTGCCATGCAACTCCATGCTCATCGCAGAAGGCCTCCAGCGCGGCTTTTCCGTCCCGGCAATTGCGTGCCCGCAGCGAACCGGGTTTGTAGTAAATTCCGGAATGAATCACGCCGGAATTACGACCGGTCTGGTGGAATGCCAGCGTCGATTCTTTCTCAAGAATTGCAATCTTCAGTCCGGGCTTCTGCTGAGTCAGTTGCCATGCTGTGGCGAGCCCGACGATCCCCCCACCGATCACTGCGAAGTCATAGCGAGACATCAGAGTTGTAATCTTTAATGCTTAAGTCCAAACGAAAAATCAGGATGCCAATAGTGCTCAAACTCGGCGTGACTTATACTCGCAAATGTTCCAGAGCCTCGCGGGCTGACATGATATAGCTCACATAAAACGGGCCAAATTCGGCATAGCCCGCTGAGGCCTTGTCAAATCGCATCGTATAGACGATTTCTTTAACATGCTCCGGCGCACGGCTCCAGAGTGTTACGCCCCATTCCCAGTCGTCGAAGCCGGTGGACGCCGTAATCAGTTGAGAAACGCGACCGGCGAACTTAATGCCGGATGTCGCATGTTCTGCCATCAATTCGCTGCGTGCGCTGAAGGGCAGCGTGTACCAGTTGGCCAACGGGTGTCGGGCCTTGTTCATCGGGTAGAAAGTCATGACGGGAAACGGAGGAAAATCGGGATACAGGCGTTGTTGATTCATTGCGGGCAATCTTTGTCGATACGCATTCAGTTTGGCCTGAAATGCGGGATCATCAGGTTGTGTTCCCTC
>JAGQQS010000262.1 GCA_020426105.1 Planctomycetaceae bacterium | reverse complement strand
ATGCTGTTCGATTTCGTGTAATGCTGACACGATGTAGCGTGACTGATCCTGAATAATCTCCACACTTACATCGGCAGGGAGCAATTCCCTGCATCGCGGTAACTTGTTTTTGATCCCGTCAATCACTGCAACCGTATTTTCTCCGGACTGCCGCTGGACCTGCAGAATGACCGCGGGACGCCCGTTCAGCCGCGCCAGCGTGCGCACCTCTTTTGTGGAATCCAGCACCTGCCCAAGATCACTCAGCCGAACCGGTGTGCGATTGACTGTTGTGACAACCAGATCCGGAAAATCGCGGGCATGCCCAAGACGTCCCAGTGTTCGCATCGAGCGTTCGCGCAGACCTTCATCAAGTCGGCCACCGGGTACTTCCGCATTTTGTCGAATGATGGCTTCACGCACTTCCAGAATCGACAGATGATGCGCGGCCAGTCGGCGCGCATCTATTTCCACTTTTACTGCCCGGTCGGCAGCGCCGGCAATTCGCACCTGACCAACGCCGTGCGAAGACTCAATGATATTCTTGACATAATTGTCCGCGAGCACGTACAGCTCACGTGACGAGCGAGGACCGGACACCGCCAGTGACATCACGGGCGAAGAGTCCAGATCCTGTTTCTGGACGACCGGCGGATCAATATCCGGGGGCAGTCGATTTAAAATGCCCGACACGGCATCTCGGACATCCTGCGTTGCTGCATCGACATTACGATTCAGCCCGAATGTCACGATCACAATCGACTGACCATCGCGCGAGATTGAACGCAGTTCGTCAATCCCTGCGACGGTGGCAACCGCATCCTCAATCAAAGACGTAACTTCAGACTCGACTTCTTCCGATGCCGCTCCCGGGTAGTCGGTCCGAACATAAATCCCCGGAAGGTCCATATTCGGAAACCGGTCTACACCGAGTTGCGGAAATGCCGTGACTCCCGCGACGAGCAGCGCAGCGATCATCATGAGTGCAAAGACGGGGCGTTTGACACAGATTTCCGCAAGCCACGACACAGAGCGTACTCCTCATCTGCAGGGACAGGATTGGTCTCACCTGTCGTTCGTTAGAGACACTCGGGCAGGCATACCCACGCTGCCGTCTGCAAGAATGACGTCGCCGGGCACAAGGCCCTGCGTGATTTCTATACCCTCTGCTCGGCGTTCCCCGGTCAGAACTGGCTGCTCCTGCGTTTCACCGTCAACCACTTTCCAGACTTTTTCCGCTCCGGCGAACTCGATCAGTGCAGCAGGCGGAATGACAATCGCTGTGGCCTCGGGATCGATCACAACGCGGGCTTCCGCAAAGAGTCCGCTGCGGAGTTGATCGGTCGAGTTATCGATGAGGGCCTCAAACAACAAAGAACGACTGGCGGGATCGACCGCAGGGCTGATCCTCGTGATTTGAGCAGACACTGGATCTGAAACGGATTCAATCTGCAACTGTAGTGTCTGTCCCACGGACAATTTCATGGCATAACGCTCGGGAACAGTGCCACGAAATCGAAGTTGATCAATGCGAACCAGCGTCATGGCCGAATCACCAATTTGCAGATATGTCCCGGGTGAAACATGTTTTTCCTGAACCAGCCCATCGAACGGAGCCAGTATCACAGTGTTGGCCAGATCTTCTTCTGCCAGCGATAGTTCGGCTTCGCGAACCCCAATCAGAGCAATTTTTTCGTACACTCCATTCAGCGCCGATCGGAAACGCGCTTCAGCGACCGCTGCACTCGCCTCGATCTGTTCCATCTCGGCAGCGGTGATCGAATTTCGGTCCTGAAGCTGCCTCGCGCGGTCCAGGTTTCCTCGGGCTTCATTCCAGACTGCTTTCTGTTCCAGTACCGGCGGTGCGTTTTCCGGTTCCAGCGCGGATGTGGGCGTCCCCGGTCTCAAACCGACTGCCGATCGAGCCTGCAGCAATTGTGCTGCAGCCTGCTGCACTCGAAGTTTTCGTTCCGCCTGCGTGAGTGTCACCAGCGGCGTGCCCGCCGTCACACGATCGCCAAGATCCACATGGACCTCGTCAACACGTCCATCAATTTTGCTGCCCACCGGAGCGCGATCGTCCGGAAGCAGATTTCCATGGCTGCGAACCATCTTTGACCATGGCTGTGGCTTAATGTGCAGGACGGCAGCTTCCAGAATGGGCAGCGGGGCTGCCTGCGCATTTGTCGGTACCACGACATCGCCGGGAGTACAGCCGGTCGTCAGGAGTAAGAGTGTCAGGATTCCAAAGCTTCGCATCTGGCACGACACCGGCAAAGGGAGGGAGAACGATTCTGGTGGGAGACCCCGTTGTTTGAACGGGTGAATTGCAGGTTTAGGCAGGCATCCCGGGATGCGCACCCCAAATCTCTCGCGTACCTCCGTGTCAAATTGTCATTCATTTACATCCAAAAGTTCAGTAAGACGGCGAAAGTGCCTCTGCCAGCTTTGGCAAGCGACTGGCTGTGAGGGGCGAAAGAATCAACTCAATATTGATCAGACCTGCTGTCGTCGGCAATCGTCACCGCCCTGGAAACACGGACTTTCCACGAAACAAGGGAGTGGCGTTGCCGCGGCAAAATCTGCCGGACGAGTTTTTCCGGCTAATCTGATTAATTTCAATACAAAAACTGTATGGATATTTCCGGCTGTGCCGAAGACAGGAGTGGTAAGGATTCATTGCAATCGCCGGAGTCGGAGATTGCTCCTATAAGGTTATAGCAGAAGGTTTGAAAAAGATGCGAAAGCACACGATTCTTGCCAAGGCCGCCAGCATCGCTGTGTGCTTTGGAATTCTCCTGTCCAACACCGCGTCTGCATTCGCAGGCAATCCTTCATCTGTTTCGCGCGACGTCGAACTCACTGGGGATGGCACGCTGCACGGACAACTCTACACATCTGAAGGCCGCGTCGTTCAGAATGCTCTGGTTGAACTGCGTTATCAGGGAACGACCGTGGCTCAGGCTGTTACCGGTAACAACGGCGACTTTGCGATCACCGGCGTCCGGGGCGGGGCGCATGATTTATCCGTCGGAACGGCAACGACCTCTGTTCGGCTCTGGAAAAACGGAACGGCTCCCGCGGGCTCGGTATCAAGTCTCGTACTGGCTGGCGACGCTGATGTGGTTCGCGGCCAGGACTTTGATCAATACGGGAATCCCGTCGGAAGCTTTGCTCCCCCCAGCACGGGCTTTGGACTGATTGATGTGGTTACACTTGCCATGGTCGGTACTTCAGTGACGGGACTCGTATACGCCATCAAGACGAACAACGAAGTCGATGATCTCAAAAAACAACTGGCTTCTCCCTGATCGACTGCCCCGAGTGGACATCAAACAGAACAGCCTGCGGTTTTCCGCAGGCTGCATTCGTTTCAGCTGTCCCGATCAGGTGTAAACAACTTACATCGCACCCTCACCTGTAATTACGACGCGAATCGTGCGAAACAGAATCTTGATATCGTTCCATACGCAGCAGTTCTGCAGATACAACAGGTCATAAGATACCTTGCGGCGAAATCCCTCCAGCTCATTATCGTAGCCATTGACGACCTGAGCAATTCCCGTAAGACCAGGTTTCAGGCCAAGGCGATCAATAAAGTTCGGGATCTGCTCCTGCAGCTTCATCATAAACTCAGGACGCTCTGGCCGCGGTCCTATCAATGACATGTCTCCCTTGAGAATGTTCCAGAGCTGAGGCAACTCATCAATGCGGGTTCTCCGCAATAAGCGCCCGATGGGAGTGATACGAGGATCGCTTTCCTGAGCAAACTGAGCTCCATTTTGCTCCGCGTCGTTCCGCATGGTGCGGAATTTATAGATCGTAAACGGGCAGCCAAAGTTACTCAATTCCCGTCGGTCACGTCCCGGTTGGCGACGTTCAGGTTCAGGGGCCGGGTCTGACAGCCCGGTTCGACGATCCGGCTTGTGTTTGCTTCGCAGGTTAAGCCCAATCCGTGTTTGTGAATAAATCACACGGCCCGGAGACGTCAGCTTCACCAGGATCGCTGCTGTGATTGTCAGCGGTGATGTTGCAATCAACAGAAACAATGCGGCAAATATGTCAAACAACCGCTTTGAAATTCGCAGTGAAGGCGACAGACAAAGGACATTCTGTCGTGGCCTCTTCAGGTTCAGCCGCGTCAGCCACTCCGTGCCGGGAAGGTCAATCGTATGTTGCGCGACAAGCGTGGAAAATGACGGGATTTCGTCAGATCGTCGAACGGGAACCAGTCGATGATCAGCAGGTGGCTCCGATACAGAAGTGGCGTTCATTAAGGCAGGATTCCGAGCAAACTCAAAGTTGATTTGAAGTGTACGTTACAGACCGATCGCGTGTCTGTGTGGTACCAACCATAGGGCAATGTCTGAGGGGCTGTGGCCACGATTTGTCCGGAAATTAATCCGCCTCAGACTAAGGAAGGCATCGTTCACTTCTTTGCAACGATGTTGCAATACCGCAACCTGCTTTTTTCAGTTTACCCAGCGCTCCCCTCCGGCATAATCGGATTAATCGCTGCAATCCCGAAAACTGGCGCCTGCGGCAGCAATTGTTTGCTCAAGATCCGCATCCGTATGCACGGCCGATATAAACATCGCCTCAAATTGACTGCACGGCAGATACACACCGCGGTTCAGCATCCCATGGAACCAGCGCGAGAACCGCGCGGTATTTGATGTCGTTGCGGAAGTCAGGTCAGTTACCGGAACCGTGGTCAGGAATACCGTCAGCATGCTGCCGACTCGATTGATACCAACGTCAATCCCCGCCTCCTGTGCCGCCCGCTGCAGTCCAGCCGCCAGCTTCTGCCCGGCAGCTTCCAGACGCGGATAGGGATCCTGTTCGCGGATCAGATTGAGCATCGCGATCCCAGCCGCCATGGCGACCGGATTTCCCGACAGAGTTCCTGCCTGATAAACTTTTCCAACCGGTGATACCGTATTCATAATGTCCGCGCGCCCGCCATAAGCGCCGACCGGCAGCCCCGCGCCAAGGATCTTGCCCAGAGTGGTCATGTCGGGAGTGATCCCGAAAAGTTGCTGAGCCCCGCCCGGTGCGACACGGAAACCTGTCATGACTTCATCAAAGATAAGTACCGTGCCATGCTGCGTACACAGTTCCCGAAGCACTGACAGGAACTCGGTCGATGGAACCACGCACCCCATGTTACCAACGACTGGTTCCAGAATGACTGCCGCCAGCTGATCTTTATTCGTGCGGAAAGCCTCCCGCAGACTCTCGCAATCGTTGTATGGCAGCACCACAGTATCGGCCGTTGCTCCGGGCGGTACGCCCGGACTTGACGGGCAGCCCAGTGTTAATGCACCACTCCCGGCAGCAACCAACAGTGAATCGACGTGGCCATGATA